>JBQCEX010000029.1:0-17236 GCA_051959855.1 Flavipsychrobacter sp.
ATGGACGGTGCTATTTTAGTTGTGGCTGCTACAGACGGTCCTATGCCTCAAACTAAAGAACACATCCTTCTGGCTCGCCAGGTAGGTGTACCTCGTATCGTGGTATTCATGAACAAAGTTGACCTGGTTGATGATCCTGAAATCCTTGACCTGGTTGAAATGGAAATTCGTGAATTGCTGAGCAAATACGAATACGATGGTGACAATACACCAATCATAAAAGGTTCTGCAACCGGCGCTCTTGCTGGTGAAGACAAATGGGTTAAAGCTGTTGAAGAACTGATGGAAGCTGTTGATAGCTACATCCCTCTTCCTCCTCGCCCAATCGATCAGCCGTTCCTGATGTCTGTAGAAGACGTATTCACTATCACTGGTCGTGGTACTGTTGCTACAGGTCGTATCGAACGTGGTATTATCAAAGTTGGTGAAAACGTAGAAATCGTAGGTTTCAACGAAGAACCTCTTAGCTCAACTGTAACCGGTGTTGAAATGTTCAAGAAACTTCTTGATCAGGGTCAGGCTGGTGACAACGCAGGTCTGCTGCTCCGCGGTATTGAAAAGAAAGATATCCGTCGTGGTATGGTTATCTGCGCTCCTAAGAGCATCACTCCGCACACAGACTTCAAAGGTGAAGTTTATGTACTGAGCAAAGAAGAAGGTGGTCGTCACACTCCATTCTTCCAGAAATATCGTCCTCAGTTCTATTTCCGTACTACAGACGTAACTGGTGAGTGCGAACTGCCAGCTGGCGTGGAAATGGTAATGCCTGGTGATAACGTGAACCTTACTGTTAAACTGATTGCTCCAATAGCAATGGAAAAAGGTCTGAAATTCGCGATCCGCGAAGGTGGCCGTACAGTAGGTGCCGGTCAGGTTACTGAAATCATCAAATAAGATTTAAATTTCTTATTATAGTAAATCACCCCGCATTTGCGGGGTGATTTTTTTTGTATGGCTAAAAAAATCTGTCATTTTTTTTAACCGTCTGCATAATTTAAACGTCTTAAATAGTAAGCGGTTTCAGCCCCTTACTCCCTACAACCGATTTTTTGAATTGATTACTCCATATAAACCCTTACTTGTAATGCTATTTATATAACTTTATTTGACCTGAATCTTCAATAATGTTCAAAATCTTGTCTGATGAAAACCTTCTACCATCTTTTTGCTGTTTGTTTTTTTCTCTGTTTAAACCATTTACAGGCCCAGTCATTCTATAATGGCAGTATTGAACCCGTTACAGGGTCATCTGTTGTTTCCTGCCAGGATAATATATACTGGAATATCAATACTATAGGAAATGTCTTTATGACCACGGTAGGCCCTCAAAAGATGTTTATGGCAGACAATACCTGCGGCATAGGTGCAGCTAAAGATGGTACGCACTATATCGGGTTACACTACAGTCCTACAATGCTTCACGGCAACCAGCTGTTATTAGAGTTGAATGCAAATATGATTGGTGGTCAGTCCTATGTTTTTAGCTTTTACTATAAAGGGCCTTCGCCATTAATTGGTACAGGCGCCAATCTTAATTACGGTTTTGCTATAAATGATACTACTGTTGATACCACTGCGGTTGTGTTTATTGTAGCCCCGGTTGATACAATATGGAGAAAAGTGACTGCTACTATTACTCCCGCAATTAATTGCCGGTTTATCTGGGTAGCGGCTGAGGCACCGGCCAGCGGCAGCGGCGATTCTGCAACTACCTATGTAGATGATTTTGTCTTTAACCCAATAAGCAACGTGCCTGATGTAAGTAAAACTACCGCAATTCATCTTTATCCCGATCCGGTCACAACAACCGCTACGCTTGAGCTGGATGATAATGTGGCTCTTCCCTGCGCTATGCAAGTATATGATATTGCTGGGCGTAAAATAATGCAGCAGGACAATATCAACACCAAAAAAGTGAATATTAATAGGTGTTCCCTGGAAAAAGGTGTCTACTTCCTGCAGCTTACAGACAAAAAATCAGCACGCTATACCACCCGCTTCGTGGCTGAATAACAGTCTTTATAAACTCCGGATAATACAAAGAAAAATTTTTAACGGCCTGTTTATGAATCCCGTCATAGTAATTAGTGGACACGGCCTTATTCTACGAAGACAAATTGACGAGCAACGAGCATATATATAACCCACAGAAGAACGAGGTCAACCAGGAAGATGAGCAGCTGAGGTTGATAAAGGGGTGTATTGCCGGTGACCGTAAGTCACAAAAGGCCCTGTATGACAAATATGCGAACATGATTTTTGGGGTAATAAGAAGATATGAAAGCAGTATGGAGATAGCTGAAGAAATACTAAATGATGCCTTTATCCTAATATTTACCAAGCTAAGTCAATATTCTTTCAATGGTTCCTTTGAGGGGTGGATGAGAAGAATAACAGTGAATTGTGCCATTGACAATTACCGTAAAAATGTAAAACATCAGAAAGTTATTAATACTGATTTTGAGACTATAGACCCCTATATAGAAGATGATGCCGCAAGCAAGCTTTATTACAAAGAACTTTTACAAATTATATATACACTATCAGAGTCGCAACGAATGGTGTTTAACCTGTTCGTTTTTGAAAGTTATTCGCATAAGGAAATAGCAGAGCAGCTTGGTATAAGCGAAGGATATAGCAAATGGTATCTGAATGACGCACGAAAAAAAATAAAAGACAAGATTCATTTGATGAATAAGTAATGGAAGACCAGAAAAAACATATTGACGATCTGTTTAGGCAGCAACTGAATGATTATCAGGAGGCTCCCCGGGCTGGTATGTGGAATAGGATAGAAGATGGCCTGGATAAAATAGACGCGACAAAGAAACCGGGCAATAAAAATACCGGGGGCTCACGTGGATTGCTGGGTTATTCCATTGCATTGCTATTAATAGCTGGTGCAGCTTTCTTTATTTTTAAACAGTCACACAAACAATCATTACAGTCAGCCAACGGTAACAAAACCGTAGCTGTAAATAGCGTAGTAGCTACAGCAAAAGAGAGAAAAGTAAATGATGTATCCCCGGGCGAATTAAATGAGGATAAGGCTATGGCATCTGCAACAAAAAACGCTGCAGCTAATAATGCACTAACTACGGGAACGCCTACGCCTGTCAATACATCCGGTAACGCAAATTCAGAAAATATTAAACGCACCAACATACAAGGCCATACAGCAAATAGAGTTGCAAGAAGAAAATTGTATTATGCTGCGCACCCGAATAAACTGCTTAATAACAGCAATACTGTTACAGCAGATAAACAAGACAGTAAGGGAAAAGCAAATACTGTAGCAAATACGAAGGCTGATGATAACATACCTGCCCTGCAGCCATCAGCAGAGAGCCATGTAACTAAAGTTGCTAAAAAGAAAAGTAAGGCAATAAATGAAACTACCCAGGCTCACCAGCAGAAAGATAGAGATGATGCTGCAGCAGAGGTGTCATCGAAACAGATAACAAGAAATCAGGAAAGCCAATTATCTAATCCAGGCAAAGTAGAAACTGGTAAGACGAAGAAGCGCGCCGCATTGACAAAGATTAATAGTGGTGACCTAGCTGCTGTTATGCCATCGGCTTCATCGCCTGCATCAAAAAAGATTGCGGATAAAGCAGATGTAGATATAACTAAAGGCAAGCAGCCAGAAAAGCAAGTAAAGCAGGAACCTGCAATTTCCGATATAAATGCTGAGAAGAAAAATAAGACTGAAAGGAATGATAAGAAGATTGCTGCTGCAGAAAAGAAGATACAGCTTCCTATAAATAATAGCTCCACAATAACACCTGAAAGCAAGCCTGTAGCTGCAAAAAAGAGCGAAGCAAAAGAAATGCAGAAAACCGACGATAGTAAGCAAGAAGAATCGGCAAAGAGTAATACAGATACGAATATTACAGGCAATACCAAGAATAATACGACTGCGGAATCTAGTGGAGGATCAGACGATATTGCACACCAGGTCCCTATGGCATTTAATTTACAAGCAGGCGTAAAGCTTGGCTATGAGCAAGGCTTTGGTCAGTACACTACCAGTAAATTTTTGGGCGCTGTATATGCACAGGTAGGCTTGTCTGATAAGTTGGCGATTATGCTGCAGCCGGCTGTAAAATATACTAAGCTGAATAAGACCATAGATAATGGCAGCGAAGCATATTACAGAAATACAGGCAAGTATTATGATTCTACAAAGAGTACCATGAACCCTATTTTGGCGTCTTATTATTATTACGGTACGTATGATTCCATTATTGTGAAACGCAGTACCACTAGTACAAGTTATATAGGGTTCGAAATACCGGTATTATTAAAGTATCGACTTTCAAAATCGCTATCACTTTTGGGCGGCGTAAATATTGATGTAAGCAATCTGTTTGCAATTGGTGACAATATTAACACGATACATCGAACTACATCAATAGACTCAACGGGTGTCACATATATAGATACATTTAGTAAATTCTTTAACACGCTTACCTACAAGCATTCGGGTACGCCTTACTCTTCCTATGTTCCGACATTATCAAGCACGCAAGCTACAGTAAGGCTTGGTTATATGCTTGGCGTTGATTATTCGTTGGCAGATAAATTTACCCTTGAGTTTCTCGTAACCCAATCATTATCAGGCTATAATAATATCAGTGATAAAAATATTAAGAACATTTACTCTCAGCCATATTTCAGGCTGTCAGTTGGCTATAGATTTTTAAACATTACGCGGAAAAAAACTCCGTATAATGGTGGTTTATAAACCTTTAAAATAATCTTCAATTTTTTTAACCTGCTTGTTAGTTATCACGTCTTTTTATTGAGCTCTAAAAAGATGATCAGTAAAACAGTCTAATCACTCTAAAAAAAACTAAAAGAAAAGGTTATGAAACAAATCTTTACTACGCTGATAGCCCTGTTGCTGGTGCAATCAGTTTTTGCTTGCTCTGCCAGTTTTGGTTGGTATTCAAGCCCTACAAGCCACAGTGCGCTGAATTTTAATTTTTACAACACCTCAACTTTCGGTTCTTCTGGCTTGAACAGTGCACTGCTGGAGTTTGGCGATGGTGCCAGTGGCAATTTCTACAGTTCCACCGGCTCATTGTCACATGCATATAGCACACCTGGTACTTATACGGCAATGCTTATTTTAACGAACTATGATTCGGCTACCGGTACCGTTATATGCTCAGACACTATGACTCAATCAATCACCGTTAGCTATAGTCCATGTGTTACAACCGTAGATACATCAGTTTCCGGCGATACTGTTACACTTACATGTCATACACCTGCGGGCACTGCAGGTATGACGTATACCTGGGATTTTGGTGATGGTACTACAGGTTCCGGTTCTCCGGTTACCCATGTTTATGCTACGCACGGCATTCACTACCCTTCTCTTGTAGCGTATTCCGGTACAGCCGGCTGCCTGGATAGTGTATTCCTGAGTGTAACCACAGGCACCGGTAGCGGCAGCAATGATATTTCTGGCTATATTATTAACGATAGCGTTGGTATTTCTACCGACACTTTTACCTATAAGATTTGGCTCATTACCTACGACTCTGCCACACATATTATTCAGACAGTAGATTCCGAAACTGTTAGTTCAGCATTAGCCTATACTGTATATTCATTCTCAGGTGTACCTTCAGGCTCTTACCTTGTAAAGGCCTATATTATAAATAGCCCTGCATCCACTGTTTTCCCTTTCCATATCCCTACCTATCATGACTCTAGCGCATATTGGGGTAGCGCACCATATGTATTGCATACCAGCGGCATTTCAAATTCCGGTGTGAATATTTGGCTGAAGCGCGGTGCGGCTATTTCTGGTCCGGGCTTCATAGCTGGGAATGTATTGTACGGTGCAGGTAAAACCACCGGAGGCGCTGTTGGTTCTCCTGTTGTCGGCCTGCTTATCTATCTGCGGGATGCAAAAAACAATATCATAGCCAGTGCCTATACTGATGCTTCCGGTAACTATGAAATAAGCAACATACCTTATGGCACTTACAGTATTTATCCTGAAGGTATGGGTTACAAGACTACAGCATGGAGCAGTATAGATGTTACCTCTGCTAATCCGCATGTAAACGGTATTAACTTCTCACAGAACTCAACTTCTATCAAACCTGCTACTACCGCTGTAGCCTATGTAGCTTCAAGTACTCAAACAGTGTTTGTTTTCCCTAACCCAACTACAGGTAAGCTTTTAATACAATGGAATGCATCAGCTGCTAAAACAGCAACTGTTAATGTAACAAACATTGCAGGGCAGGTAGTATATAGCACTCAACTGAATATAAACGGCGCACAACGTAACGAGATTAATCTTTCTACACTAAGTGATGGTCTGTACTTCATGAACATACTTTCAGGTGGTATGAACTACACTCAAAAGGTTTCTATCCAGCACTAATAAATAGAGTAATCAAAAGCAAAGCCTGGCTATATTTTAGCCGGGCTTTTTGTTTTACAAAGAAATATCAGTCGGTCATTTTTTGAGAAAAACTACTTTATAATTAACCGTTGGTGCTGATTAAACGTCTATATACATAGATACAATACAAATTGATTTTAAACCAGCTGAGAACCTTTTAACTTATTTTATGAAAAAAATATTCACCACCCTTATTGCTTTATTTATTGTGCATATTACATGGGCTTGCACAGCAGCATTTAGCTGGATGCAATCGCCTACTGCAGCCAGTATATATAATGTCAACTTTACCGGTACATCCCTATTAGGTGGAGCGAGTTATTCCTATTCCTATCTGCGTTTTGGCGATGGTATAAGTTATAGCCCGCTAAGTCCGGCATTTACAATTGCACACGATTATGGTGCAGCGGGTACCTATACAGCGCGCTTTTTATTTGTCACCTACGATTCTGCAACAGCCACTTATTGTTATGACTCCGTTGCCACGACAATTACTGTTACTACACCACCATGTGCATCTTCATTCACACATGTTGTTATAGGAGATTCATTAGCTGTAAGTGCACACACGCCGGCAGGTACATCTGGCATGAGCTATACATGGGATTTTGGTGACGGCTCAACTGCCACCGGAGCAAATACTGGACATAAATACATGTACAATGGTACTTATCATGTATGGCTATTGGCCGAGTCCAGTATTGCGGGCTGTAGCGATAGCGTAGATACCACTATTACCATAACAGGAGCAAGGCCATTATGCAGCAGCTTGCATGCTTCCTTCACTTATTCATTACCGGGCGGCTTCATGGTTGCGTTCACTAACATGTCTACCGGCGGGGGCGGCTACTATTCATTGCAACCACATTGGTCATTTGGCGATGGAGATACGTCAAGTGCCTTTTACCCTACTCATACCTATGCATCCGGTGGTTCCTACACGGTAACACTTAAGAATGATTGGATAGATACAGCTACAGGTGTTATTGCCTGCAGCGATTCCGTCACAAAAGTGATAACGCTTAATGATTCGCTGAACATGATTGCGGGCTATATTTTTAAAGATACGGTAACTGCCCCTACAGATACAGTTGTGTATAAAGTCTGGCTAATATCTTATGACTCTGTTACACATATGCTTACCGCTGTCGATTCATTGAATATAACTGATGCTATTGCTTATGGCAATCGCCCTCGCGCTACCAGGTACGCATTTATTAATGTCCCTGCAGGTAACTATGATGTGAAAGCCAAAATAATGAACGGCCCCGATTCAGGATATGGATTTGTGCCTACCTATCATGACTCGAGTGTATATTGGAGCGGAGCTACATTAATAAGCTATGCCGGCGGATTACGGGATTATGTATATATTAATATGCAGCATGGCACTATCACCAGCGGTCCTGGTTTCATAGCCGGCAATGTTTTGTATGGCGCCGGCAAAACAACAGGCGGAGGCACAGTTGGCGCACCTGTGCAAGGCTTGCTTATGTTGCTGCGTGATAGCAAGGATAAAATAATAGCAAGCGCATACACCGATGCTTCAGGCAATTATAAGATCAGCAATATACCGTATGGCACATACAGTATCTATCCGGAAGATATGGGCTATCGTACTATTGCATGGGGTGGCTTAAGTATCACCAGCGCTAACCCCCATGTCAATTACATCAACTTTGCTGAAAATTCCACCTCTATCAGACCTGTAACCACCGCTGTACCTAATGTGGCTAACAGTGAAAATCTTTTGTCAATATATCCTAACCCTACTTCAGGAAATGTTACCGTGCAGTGGCCGAAAAGCATCAGTAATTCAGCTACTATAACAGTGATAAATGTAGCAGGCCAGGTAGTTTATAATAACACATTAAACATTACCGGCGCAGAACGTAGCGACATCAATTTATCATTCCTTAATGCCGGTCTGTATTTTATCAACATTGTTGCAGATCAGCTGCACTATACGCAAAAGATCTCTATACAACGCTAAGATACTTGTAGTGTGATTTGAACCTCAGGGGCCAGATAGTTTATTAACCATCTGGCCCTTTCCGTGAATATTACTAATGTTGTGGTTTTGGCGTTTTCGGTGCTTTAATATGTGACACTATTCTTTTTGTACCTGCGTTTATCACCATGGTTTGTATCACATATTTCTTTTGCAGGGTAGAGTCTTTATGTACTTTGTTAGTCAGTGTCCACATAAATTGTTTTATCTGCGGATCGTAGGTAATATCCATTTTAGGTGGCTTCTTACTCTCTTTAAATCCTTTATCATAGGCCATCTGTAAAGCCTTCTCCTTCGTAAGCAAATGGCAGTCATCTCCGCTAAAAACAAAATCTGGTATAAACCTCAGGTCAGGTTTTCCTGTAGACTGGAGCTTGTTATTAAGTTCCAGGTTAATAGTGCCTTTTATCTTGCTATATGCCGTGCAGTGTGGATAATCATAATCCATCTTATAGCTCATGTATATGTTCACGAGTATTCCTTTCGTGAACTTGTGCTTATCCACCATTGCATAATGTAGCTGTGCAGATGTATCAGTGTATGTATAATACCCCTTTTTAGTATAAGTGCAGGCGTTAAACAGCGCATCTCCCAGGTAACTATGCAATATACTGTCTGCGGCTTCTCTTATTTCCTGTCGGGTATATTGTTGTGCAAATGAATAGGTTGGCAATAATAGCAGCAATACAAAAAGCTTTTTCATTTCAGCAGTATATATTTTGAATATCTGTTTTAAAAGTACGCTTCATAGCAAACAAGGTCAAGCGAAACGAACAATTACCTTTAGCCCTAAAATTTGTCCTTTGTGATCAAAGCACCTGTACGTGCATCCAGTGTTACTATCTGTGTGCCGTAGCTTCTGTGTACACTGTCTTTAAGATAGGCGCCATCTATGCTCCAGGTAAATTGCTTCGACTTAGGATCGTACCAGAAATGCGTACTTGGTTCCCGGTCACTTGGCACGAAGTATTTCTCCTTTGCAATTTTTATTGCTTCCTCTGCTGTCAGTAAATGGCATGGTTCATTCTTCAGCATAAAGTCTGGTATGCATGACAGATCGGGTGTTTCACTTAGCTGTAGCTTATTGTCAAGTTGTAAGGTCATTGCACAGTTTATAGTATTGTACACGCTGCATTTAGGATAGGTATAATGCAGCAAATACCTGGTATATGCATTTAGTAGTTTTCCTTGCGTCTGCTTATCCTGCATTATCGTTCCCCATGCAGTATCACCGCTTGGCGTTATGTAGCTGTAGTATGAACCGGTATCGTATATCGCAGCTTTTGCAATCGCCTTATTGGTTAATCTGGTAAATATGGCATCCGATTTTTCCTTTACTTGTTTAGCATTATAGCTTTGAGCAAATGCACATACAGGTATGAAGAAAAATAATAGTAAGGCTATATTATACTGTCTGGCAACACGATAGAGGACCATGCTCAAATTTATCAAATTATTGCTACTGAATAAAGGGTACTACACGCTCTGTTAACTCTATATGAAAATAGGAGGCTAAGTTTGTCTTTCACCGGAAAAAAGATTACCTTCACTTAAATTGAACATCTGAACTTGTTCGGCTAAAGCCAAAGATCTTTGCCAGTGTTCTTCATCCCTTCTGTTATTGGGCTGCATCTTATCTGGCAAATCCTATTTGAGATTTTACTTACGCCTGTTGTTTCAACTGTTGTTTGGCGGTAATTATTTTTTAAGTAAAATCTATTCTATGAAGCTTCTTCCATTTAATAAGGAACTGCGATATCAACTCATGGAGAAAGGGTATCGTAACATTGAGATCAAGCGAGTCATTGAAGGCGAATATTCATGGCTGCCTGATGAAAAAAGCTTGCAAATATTAAAAGCTTTATACAATGCTGATGCTGTTTCTGCACATAGCATTGAAAATATAAATTCCCTAACAATCGATGCACTGCTTGATAATCCCAATATTCATTCCTTCATCATTGTAGAATCCCAGGAATTATTTTAATGCCATTTTTATTTAGCTAAGTATATTACCTTAACACCCTCCCGAATACAAGTATGAATATTATTAAATATCTATATTGGTAATTTATATCTATATTTACCAATGGGAGATATATTTTGCTCAGACTTTTTTTGAATCATCTCACTGTTGTCTTGAGTTAGGTTTCGTTTCCACTATATCATTTATTCCTAATTACCATTTTGGATGAAAAAAGAAGTTATAAAATCTTTACAAAAAAAGAAAAAGCAGATTATTGATCTGTGGATGAAAAATCAGCTTGCTGATGCTACCCTGCGCGAGGATCTGATGAGCAACGATGACCTTCGCCTGCAGTCTGAGGAACTGATAGATGCCTTATTAAAAAATCTTACAGAAGAAAATCTTACTGACGTAGAATCAGAAGAATTTTCAGATGTATATGAAATATTGGGCGGTATCTCTATTACTCGTGCAAGACAAGGCTTTTCACCACGTGAAACAGGGGTTTATATTTTCAGTCTTAAAGATGCTTTGCTGGACGTATTGCAGCAGGAAATAAAAAATGACCCCATGCAATTATTTGAGATGTCTATGAAGGTAAGTAAACTTATAGACAGCCTGGGTATTATTACTTTCGAAACATTTATAAAAGGCCGTGAAGAAGTTATCCTTCGCCAGACTGATGAGATAGCTGAGATATCTACGCCTGTTATACGTGTATGGGATGGCATCCTTGCACTGCCTATTATTGGGACCTTAGATAGCGCGCGTACTCAGGTAGTAATGGAAAGCTTATTAGAGGAAATAGTAGAGACAGGTAGCAGCATTGCTATCCTCGATATCAGTGGTGTGCCTGCTGTAGATTCACTCGTGGCACAGCATCTTATTAAGACAGTTAGTGCTACACGCCTTATGGGTGCTGAGTGTATCATCAGTGGCATTCGCCCTGAAATAGCACAAACTGTTGTGCACCTGGGTATTGACTTGTCCAGTGTCATTACAAAATCTAGCCTGGCAAGCGCGTTGAAATTTGCATTTTCAATACTGCAGCTTGAGGTAAGAAAAAAACAGAGAGAAAATAATTTGTTGAAATCAAACTAAGGTTTGTGTATGGAGAAGATTCCTATTTTACGGATGGGCAAATTTCTGCTCGTTACTATACAGGTAGACCTCTCTGACAGGCTCGCATTAAACCTTGAGTCAGACCTCATACAAATGGTGAGCAAGGTAGAGGCCAAAGGGGTATTAATAGATATTTCTGCAGTATCAATAGTCGATTCATTTATGGGCCGCATTATTAACAACATAGCCAATATGTCTAAGATAATGGATGCCGAAACAGTAGTAGTAGGTATGCAGCCTGCTGTTGCTATAACCCTGGTGGAGCTGGGCTTGCCACTAACCGGGGTGCATACAGCATTAGATGTAGAAAAAGGTATGCAGCTATTACGAAATAAAATTCTGATAAATGGAGAGGACATGGAAGATGCCGACGACGTCTACGACTTCGGCACTGGTGACGGTACTGAATAAGGATAAGATGTCCATAAGCAAGGAACAGGATGTGGTGCCATTTAGAAACAGGGTGAAGGAATATGCGGTAAAGATTGGTATGGGCTTGGTAAATCAGACAAAGCTTATTACTGCTGCCAGCGAGCTTGTGCGCAATATGCTGCGTTATGCTAACGGTGGTGATGTACTGATAGAAGTGGTGAGCAAGGGACGTGAGAATGGGGTTAGACTCACTTTTATAGATAAAGGTCCCGGTATCGCTAACGTGGAGCAGGCAATGAAAGATGGATTTAGTACAGGCAAAAGCCTGGGCCTTGGGCTGCCCGGCACAAAAAGGTTAGTGAGTGAATTTGATATAAAAAGTAAAGTAGGTGAGGGCACAACAGTAACCGTCACTAAATGGAAAAATGGATAGCAGGGTACATAAATTATTTAATGCGGCCGATAGAAGTTATTTAGCTATCCTGAAGAAAGAGATACATGGTATGGCAACGGCTGCCGGATTAACCGAGCATAGAACTGCCGAGGTGGATATTGTAGTTGCTGAGCTTGCTTCAAATCTCATTAAGCATGCAGGCGGCGGAGAAATATTGGTACGTACCATAGATGGTAATAACCCCGGCATAGAGCTGATTTCAATAGATAATGGGCCGGGAATGGTAGATCCGCAGCGCATGATAGATGATGGTATTTCTACTACCAATACTATGGGGCATGGCTTAGGGTCTATCAAACGTTTGTCCGATAATTTTCAGATATACTCGCTAAAAGGCTGGGGCACCATTGTGCTGTCCCGCCTATATAATAACTCCTTGCCTTCATTTAGCAGAAAGCCACAGGCAGAAGTAAAGGCAATCATTTTGGCGAAACCAGGTGAAACACTTTCGGGGGATGGCGCCTATTATGATCTGAACAAAAAGCGGCTGACTATAATGCTGGGCGATGGCTTGGGACATGGCAAAGATGCCAACGAGGCTGTGGAGCGGGCCATAGCTGCTTTTAAAGAATGTAAGGAAGATGACCTCATTGAAACCTTTCGGTTCATTCATCGGCAGGTTCGTAAGACGCGTGGACTTGTCGCCAGTATTGCAAAGTTTGACTTTAGCGAAAAGCGCTGGCAGATATTAGGCATTGGCAATATAGCTACACGTATGCAGCGTTCCATCGGGTCAAAAAGCTACATTGCCTACAATGGGATTGTAGGGATGAACATACCCAATACCATGAAGGTGCATGATATTGATAGCGAGATGGGACAAGTATTGGTGATGTGCTCAGATGGCATTAAAAGCAGCATTGACTTTAATAAATACACCGGAATATTTAAATGTGACCTATCTGTCATCGCGGCGGCAATATATAAAGACTTCGCGCGGCGCACAGATGATATGTCAGTAGTGGTAAGCAGAATAAACACCGCTTATGAATGAGATAACCAGCGTAGCGTTAGAGAATGAAATGGACCTAATACTGGCCCATAAGCAAAGTATGCGTTTGGCCGAGCTTTTGGGCTTTTCACTGCCCGCTCAGACAACTTTTGCAACAGCAGTTTCCGAAGTGTCGCGCAATGCCATAGGCAGCAAAGGGCATTTAAAATTGTATGTCGACCAAAAAGGACAGAGCGATAAATTTATCATAGCAGCCATAGAAGTTAACGGCCGGAATGTCCTTTCTGCAAAGGACGAAGCATATATATATGCAAAGAAGCTGGTGCCAAATATAAAGGTGCTGTCTGAGAATGGTATGAACCGTACAGAGCTGGCGCTTAAGCTTCCGTCCAACTCTCGGGTTGATGATAGTTTAATAGAGAAGTGGATCATCAACTTAAATAACGATCCGGCTATTTCTCCTTATGAAGAGATCAAAAGGAAGAATAAGCAACTGGAAGAATTAACTGCCAGGTTACGAGAGAGCGAAGAGAGGTATAGAAATCTTACGGATTCCCTTCCTATCATGATCTTTACTTCAACTTATGATGGTGAAATAACTTATGCCAATCGCTGGTTGTACGATTATACCGGTTACACAATAGAAAGCATCAATGAAGCAAAATGGGCCAATATTTTGCACCCTGATGATTTCACAAGCCTATGGGCTAATCGTCCTTTAGAGGTAGATGATAACATTATGTATCGCGAGTTTAGAATACGGGATGCAAATACTGGTGACTACCGTTGGCATACGGGCATGTGCGTGGCCGTATGGGAAGACGGCAAGATAAAATTCAGGAACAACTTCCTGGTGGATATAAATGCTCAGAAAATGATTGAGCAAACCCTGAAGGATAACAAGCAGCTGAACGAAATAAAAGAAGAGCTGGAAAAGAAGGTTAGGGAATTAAATTTAAGCAACCAGCAACTGGAGCAGTTTGCCTATGTAGCCAGCCATGATTTGCAGGAACCATTGCGTAAGATCAGTTTTTATGCAGATTTTCTGAAGTCGCGGTTTGCCAGTGCGTTACCTGATGAGGCCAGCGTGTTCTTTAGCAATCTGATAAATGCTACGGAACGCATGAGAGAGCTGATAAATGATGTGCTCGCTTATTCTACGTTATATACGGAAGATGTGGCGCCTGTTAACCTGAGCTATATAGCGACAGAAGCATTGCATGATCTTGAAATAAGCATAAGGGAAAAGCAGGCCTTGATTAATATTCACTCCCTCCCTGTTATTAAAGGAAATGCACGGCAGTTGAAACAGCTGTTTGAGAATATAATTTCTAACTCATTAAAGTTTTCTTTGCCTGATACTAAGCCTGCGATTGATATTTCGGCAACGACTGACGACAATACTGTTATTCTTTCCTTTACAGATAACGGCATTGGCTTCGATGAAAAGTATATGGAAAAGATGTTCGATCTTTTTCAACGCCTTCACCCGCGCGAGAAGTTTAGAGGTACAGGTATCGGTTTGGCTATTTGTAAAAAAATTGTTGACCTGCATAATGGCAGTATTACGGCAACAGGCATTCCCGGCAAAGGCGCAACATTTTTAATATCGTTGCCTATACAATAAGGTATTACAACTAATAAGAGGTAAAATAAAAAAAAACGTCCCCGGCTTTCCGGGGACGTTGTATCATTTGCAGAGATCAACTTATAAGGGCAGGTCTGCATCATTATCATCTGCCTGCGGTGCAGCAGGTTGTTGCTCACTTGCTGCAGGCTTTTGTTCGTCACGGTTATTATTGTGCTGCGGACGGTCGCGGCGGTCGCCACGGTCGTTGCGGTCACCTCTGTTGCCATCGTTCCTGCGTTCACCACGGTCACGATTGCCGCCTCTGTTGCGGTCACCACGATCACCGCCTTCACGCTTTTCAGGTTCTACATAGCCTTCAGGTTTTGGCATCAGCACTTTGCGGCTCAGGCGCAGCTTACCGGTTTTAGGGTCCGTGCCTACCAGCTTTATTTTTACTTTGTCGCCTTCCTTCATCACACCTTCCAGTGAGTCCAGGCGCTTCCAGCTCACTTCTGATATGTGCAGCAAGCCTTGCTTGCCCGGCATGAATTCTATGAATGCACCAAATGGCATGATGCTCTTCACAGTACCTTCATAGGTAGCGCCTATTTCAGGTATAGCTACTATGCCTCTTATCCAGCCCAGTGCCTTGTCAATGCTCTCTTTGTTTGATGAGAATATCTTCACTACACCCTTGTCATCTACTTCTTCTATATTGATGGTAGTGCCTGTTTCGCGCTGTATTTCCTGTATTATCTTACCGCCTGGGCCTATTACAGCGCCTATGAATTCGCGGTCTATAATGATCTGTTCTATGCGCGGTGCATGTGGCTTCAGTTCAGGGCGGTAGCTGTCTATACATTGGTACATGGCATCCAGTATATGCAGGCGGCCATGGCGTGCTTGCTCCAGTGCCTGGCTCATCACTTCCATGCTCAGGCCATCTACTTTTATATCCATTTGAATACCGCAGATGCCATCGCGTGTACCGGTTACTTTAAAATCCATATCACCCAGGTGATCTTCATCGCCCAGTATGTCGGTCAGCACAGCGAACTTGCCATTCTCACCGCTTATAAGGCCCATGGCTACACCACCTACATGCTTAGGTAAAGGAACGCCGGCATCCATGAGCGCCAGTGAACCTGCGCATACAGTAGCCATTGACGAAGAACCGTTCGACTCCAGTATGTCAGATACTACGCGCACTGTATATGGGTAATCAGCTCCCGGCATCATTTGTTCCAGCGAGCGTTTTGCCAGGTTACCATGGCCTACTTCACGGCGGCCGGGGCCACGCATAGGCTTCACTTCGCCTGTAGAGAATGCAGGGAAATTATAATGGAGAATAAATTTTGAATAGTCAGAGGTCGCAGCGCTTTCTATCAGCAGTTCATCTTCACTGCTGCCTAAGGTTACAGTAGTGAGCGATTGTGTTTCACCACGTGTAAAAAGAGCAGAACCATGCGGCGAAGGAAGATAGTTTACTTCCATGCTCAGCGGGCGCACCTGGTCTAGCTTACGGCCGTCCAGGCGTGTGCGGTCATTCAGCATCATATCGCGTATGATCTTCTTTTCAAGATCATGGAAATAGGTGCCTATCAACGCGGTATCTTCATCGCTCAGTTCGCCTTCCGCAAGCCCGGCTTTAAATTCGTCCTGTATCAGTTTAAAAGCGTCCCCGCGTTCGTGCTTGCCCAGTGCAGATTTTGCGACGGTAGCTATCCTTTCAGATGCGTATGTGGCAATTCGTGCATCCAATTCAGGGTTTGTATAGGGCTTAGTGTATTCACGCTTACCGGTTACACCGGCTTTGCTCCGCAGTTCTTCCTGCAGTTTCACCTGTGTGCGAATAGCGTCGTGGCCCAGTTCTATGGTTCTGATGAGGTCAGATTCGTTACATTCTTTCGCTTCACCTTCCACCATCATTATATTCTTATCAGTAGCGGCAATTATAAAGTCCATGTCCGCATCTTTTAGCTGGCTGCGGGTAGGGTTAATAACATATTCGCCACCTATACGTGCTACGCGCACTTCAGAGATGATTTCCTGTATAGGCACATCTGATACTGCAAGTGCAGCGGATGCTGCTAGGCAGGCCAGCGCATCAGGCATTACTTCAGGGTCAGATGATATAAGGGTAACAATTACCTGTACCTCGCAAAGATAATCGTCAGGAAACAGGGGACGCAATGCGCGGTCTATCAGGCGCGATATAAGCACTTCATAGTCGCTCAGGCGGCCTTCACGTTTGAAGAATGAGCCTGGTATACGACCGGCAGAAGCAAATTTTTCTTGATAGTCAACAGTCAGCGGGAAAAAGGATTGTCCTGGCTTAGGCTCAGGATTGGCAACAACG
>JBQCEX010000030.1:0-8162 GCA_051959855.1 Flavipsychrobacter sp.
GGCTGTTACCGGCATCGCACCCAACGTGATGACATCTGAGTTTGGCATAGCGATAGTCTCTGTTACCGGTACAAGGTCTTTTACCGTGAGCTTTTGGATATCGGGAGTTTCCCCTTCGTTAAACAGTAGCAATGCTAGCCATGGTGCAGAGGAATCCGATTCCACCGAGCTTCGTTCCCAGGGCAGTGTACGGCGGTTGAACGTCACCAGGGGTAAGGTTCCCATAAATTCGCCGTTTGCCAGTTCGGGCGGGAACACGGCGTTGAAGTCAAGGGGATCAAGTGTGAAGCGTTGTCCGGTGACCGCAAATTTCCGGGTGGCCGAATAAGGCGTACCGATGTTAAGGTTTACGTCCTGCCGTACGTTAATGGTATACTCGCCCGTCTTGAGCGGCGGCATCTCGTACTGTAGAAAAATTACTTTTTTCGCGGATGTATCGCCGGAATCAGTTGTATCATGAAGGTTGAATCTGCGTTTACGGATCATAGTCTTTTAGTTTTCTTCACCCAGCAAGCTCATTACAGGTTCGGCCAGAAGGTAGCTTGTGGTTGAGTCGGTGAGTACACTTACGTCGATGTCTGTCGCCAGCGCAAGCCCGTCATCAATCATAGCCTGTACCAGCAGGTCGCGATTATTAATCGCAAGAGCGGTCATAATCGTATTTTCCACGGTATCGCCTTCGAAGTCACCCTCTGTCGGTACATACGGATTGCCCCAGTTGCAGTCTATGGTTGGGGATATCACTGAATATAGGAGGTTTTCGAGTGTCACAGGTAACGTCTGGTCGGGCGGTGCCACATAAGGCATAAGCGTATAGCCAGTCAGCACATCGTTAATTGTGGTGTTATCTAAGGGAGCGTCCATTTTCGGATTACCATTCGAATCGAACGCCACGGGTTCCCATAGGCCTTTGGCTACTTTACCGAGGGTTTTAATGGCCCGGAATATACTGTTCTCGCCGGTAATAGTGATCACATGCTCTGACTGAAGGTCAGCGGCGGCGGTGCCGACCGGCCGGACACCGAAATTGGTATTTTGCCCTGCTTCGTCAGGGTCAGGGTCGAAGTGGCCCACCAATACGCTTGTTTTTGATGGGATGGTGGCTTGTGTGGTTAGTATGAGACTTTCACCGTTTACTATCCAGTTTAGGTCATTTTCCGCGCTACTGAGCTCGGTAATAAGTCCACCGGTGATGATGATCTGACAAACATCGGGATTGGGCACCTCGTCTCCCGCGGTCAGCCGGCGCCTGCCCAGGGGGCTGGCGAGCGTATCCGATTTCTGCGGCAACATTTCTTTTACGAATTCTGTCCACGAAATAGCCTTCGCGGGGTTCGAGCCTGCATGGCCGAATTTGATAACGAAGGAGATAATACCCATGTCAACGCTGGCTTTCCCCGAGAAATCGGGCCCCCAGATATGTACAGAAGCACCGATGTACATGGTCATTTTCACTTTGGTGAATACCAGGTTGATGGTAAAGCTGGCGCCGACACTTACTGATGCCCGGATGTCGTAATAAAACGGCTTCCACATGATCAGGAAATCGGCCCGTACGCTGAACCAGGCTTTGATTCCGCCGCTCTGCCAAACGGCGTCCATATAACCGCCGGCCATAACCGAGTTGCAAGTGAGGGCGAAGTATTCTTCACCTTTAATCGTGAATTCGTTTGTCACTTTCCAGTTCATGCCCAGACGCGGCACTAAGGGGAAATATGACGGTACGATATAGTTCGGGTTATACCCGCCGAGAGTGACTACGAACTCACCGAAATGATCACCCGCGACCCACAAATAGACAGCAAAACCGCCGGTAAGATGACAATCTTTAGAAAGTACATACGAATTGGCAGTCAGCTCGCCGGTGATGGCAACGAGCTCGCTTTCTGTTGAGAACGAGCCTTCCAGCGCCAGTTCGGCATATACGATCGGGGTGTCTACTCCTGGCGGAAGTACTAGCCGGGAGAGACCGAGCAGTCCGATCTCGATATTAGTACCGAATACCACGTTTAGCAAAGTAAACGAGTCGAGTATTTCGAAACTCGTGAACTTGACTCCCGCGGCGAGCCAGTTAGTTCCTGTTGATACGGCCACGGTTCCACGATCGATCAGCGTTTGGAGTGTCTCATCGACTTGTACTGCAATATTGCTGCTGGGGTCGGCCCGCGGTGGGTTGATGCCCATGGCCCACTCCACGAAGGGGAAGGAAGCCACGCCGTTGATATCGGGCAGCACAAGACTTCGGTTGAAGCCAAAGCCTATTGACAGGCCGGTAACAAACATATACGGCGGCCCGCCGATAGGATAGTTTAGCACCGCGTATAGGAACATGGAGGGTTGACCGGAGACCTGCGTATACCCGCCCAGCGCGCCTATAGAAAGCGCTTTATTTTTGATAAATAATTGACCTGTGAGGTTAATGGGGTCGAAAAATGTGCCGGTAAGCTCACCGCTTACCAGGATGGAACCGCTCTGAAAGGTAACGCCTATGCCACTGATGGCATAGGTTACAGAAAAATCGCTGATCGGGATGCCGATGCCAAAGCCGTTCAGCGTGAGCGTGAGTTTGTTCGCGGTGACTGAACAGTTAAGCAGAATAAAGATGGCTGAATCGCGGTAGGCGAGCCCAATCTTTTCAAAATACATCGGGCCGAAATTCTTTTGGAGCTGGTACCAGTATACATCCGAATCGCCTGCACTGGAGGTTAAGGCAAGCATATGCAGGGTGTCGGGCTCATCGGCCGGAATGCCGAGCGAAAGCGGCACCAGGGTGCCACCTATATTTACCCACATGGAAAACACTACAAGATCCGACATGCCCTCATCAGGTACCTGCGGATATTCAGGTCCTTCCAGGGCGATGATATCGTTGATCAGTTTCGCAGTCTCTGGCCCGATGATACAGGAGGCGACGTTGGCCTGGATGGCTTCGATGGCCAGTTCGCCTTTGTCCGAACCGGTGGCATTGTTGATTATAGGCAGATTGGACAGGGAAACCGAGGTGTCGGTTTTCATGCCATAGAAGAATACCCATTGCTTGCTCACAGCATTCTGAACTGCTGCAAATACTGCCAGCCCATATCGGAGGGAATTAGCAGTAAGGATAAACATTGAGTTCGACTCATTATTATTACATACAAAAGATGCCGCTTTCAAATCAAGGTCAAGATCAGAAGGAATAGCAGGAACAAGACTGGCTAAGCCAACTAGGCTTGCAATATAGTTAATGCCTATTGGCGTTCCGCTTATAGTCCAGGCAGCAGCAAAAGAAGTATCGGTGTCCTTTTCAAAGTCAATCTCAAAGACCTGAACAATGCCATCGGCATCAGTATAAGTGATAATTCCACTGGCTTTCAGGCTGTCATAACCCTTATCTGCAACAGAGCACAGGGCAGTCAATTTTACTTCTATAGCCACCGCTGCATTAGCAGCAACTGGAATTGTGCCGATACAATCGAAACTAAAATCGCCGCTGGCGGTATTATAATTCACAATTAATTTGTCTAGTGTAATTCCTGAGATGAATTTGGGATAGTCATTCAGTTCAAACGATTCCAACAAAGTTGTAATCAGATCACCAATCGGGAGATCGTACGCCTCTCCCGACATTGTTACACCATTACTTTCATCATAAACGGCAGATAATAATACAGATGTAGTTCCAACAGTAAACTGACTATAAAAGTTGCCATATCCAAACATCTTACCTGTTCCATCATAGTCAGCTCCTAAACTAAAGGTAGCACTATCCAGTTGCACATTGCCAGCTATTGGTATAGCATCGCTTATGCCTAGCGTAAATTCGTAAGAGTTATTTAATATGTAAAAAGTCAGACCTAGCGAATTGATGCCAATACTTGCCGGAAAGCCTTCCGGTAAAGGGATATGAAAGAACTCAAATATTTGACTTAAACTGATCGTTGTATCAGGCTGTAAACGTGCAAAAACTGTTTGATTAGGAAACTGTCCGCCAACCTGGAATGGAAAATCATCCGATATCTTCATATTACCAATCAGTGAGGCCTGATAATTGCCTCCCTCCTGAAGCGGGTTGAATATCTGGTAATCAAATTCAATATTTTGAACGACAAAGAGTCCTCCAAAGAAACTCCAATTAGCCCTGTATTGTAAACCGATCCTGATAAGTGAAATGGTTTGCGCTGACGACGACGCATTAAAACTCATTTGAAAGTCAGTCAATGAAAAGTTTTCAATCTGGCTGGATATCTCATCAGGAAGGATACTTGTAATAAACTGATTACCGGCAATGACATACAATATGTTGTTGGTCAGTTCATCGTTACCCATCCTATCGGAATTGATATTCAAGGTCCAATCCCCTTCAAATGTAGGTATAGCCATAGAAACTGGTATTGAAAATGTTTCTACTACTATATCGCAATCAAACAGTAAAGAGATAACAGCCAGTTCCTCATTTGGCGACATTACGCCTTTCAGGTTGGTAAAGCCACAATTAAATCCTTCTATGAGCTGCCATGTAATACCATCTGGCGATTCCGCCTCCGGCATTTTGAGGTTTAAGGTTAGCAGCAAATTGGCCTCAGGCTCTGTAAACAGGAAAACAACCTCAGTTTCTGGCACCTCCATTAATGTGGTTTTCCCACTTAAATATGGAGCAGTCCCATCAACAACAGCAGTTGCATTAGTAATAATAATAGGGTCGTTGTCAATAATCAATATGTCAAGGAGCTTGTTAACCATGGCGGCGTCAAACATATTGGAAGATATGGATACCTCGGTACCTATTCCGTTTAACCAGTCCTTTACTTCATCTAAGTTCTTATATGGTGGCAGTGTCATACTTGATATCGAAAGTTGTCGAAAGCTGTATTTGGATAATTAGCTACATTGGGCCCGATTAGTATATTGCCCCGATCGTCCATATTGTTAGTATTACGGATATGGTATCCTTGTGCAGTGGACAATTGAAATTGCATTGGCCATCCTGCTGCATTATAAGCATTAACAGTATTAATAGTCTGTGTGCTGGTAGGAAAGCCATAAGCATATCTTAGTTCCGGCTCTTGAACCCATGCCCCATAAGAATAAAATACAAAAGGATGTGCTATTCCAACCGGTGGATTAGGAATATTTACGATTGCGCCATTATTTCCAGAACCGTGATGAACCGCTTGAATGCCGCCTGGACGAATTATATTCCCAACTATAGGAACTGGCCTTCCAATACTGTCGAAATTGGCGTCAGCAGTCATTAATATATTTTTATCATCTATGGGAACTACCATTGAAAGTCCAGAATTATTAAGGAGCATTTGCCTTGCGTTATTAGGTGGTGTACATGGATAGATAAAAATATTGGTATTATCGTAGTAACCCGCCTGGGCATTTGCAGCTACAAAAAATTTAAGATTATTGGGTATGGTGTTTAAAAAAGCAACAGCTGCACCACCTATCGGCTGAAGGGGGTAAATCCATCGCAAAGCTCTAAGCCCCGCGACTATTTCACCTAAACCCCAATGATCATAGTGCCAATGCGAGAGTATAATAGAGATAGCTTCAACATTATTGTTTGTAACAGGGCCTCTCCAGGCGGGGCTTGCCGGATTACGCAAATAATCCGGTAAGCTTTGTCTTAATGCATTAATAGGATAGCCTACATCAAAATAAAGGAAAGGTACACCACCGCCGTATATCGAGTTGCATGCACTAATTCCTATGTCTAATGCCCCAATACTATATGGAGGTTCGGCCTTCAGCAGGCTTTTATTATTTATCTTAGCAGGTGAACTTTTGTATTGCTGACCGAAAGGAAAATAACGCAGGCTTATTGCAGTTTTTATTTTTACAGTGCTCAATTCATTTTCTACAATGGTCAATACTATATTGCCGTTGACCAGGTCTGGTAACAATATTAATTTGGCTTGCATCAATGTGTAAACGCCGTAAAACAATTCGGGGTTTTCCGGATCTTTTGCAATTTCTGGACTATAAAAATCGCCAAACAGTTCGCCGGTTTTGCCCTCCTGGATAGTGAGGATGTACCAGGAGCCTTCCGCAAGTTCCTCAACAGAATCTACTCCCATCATAACCTCCAGAGCACTAGCAGTAGCACTTTCGATGTAGTACCAGGAAGCGGGGCCTGTTGGCGCCAGGTCTTTTACTGCCATGCTTCCGATTTCGTAGACATTTTTTACCCATTCTGTTGGTAATAATTCAAACAAAACAGACCATTTTTCTGTACTGTCATCAAAAATGCACATTGACAAAAAGGCGTAGTATTCGTTCCTTACTGACTTAGGATAATCAAATTCTTTTCCCTGCGTTGAAATTGTTGAAGCTACGCTGAAGAAAGCAAGTGTTGGCGAAAGAACAGACATATTAGTTAAGGCAAAAAAATATGATCAATAATATTTAAAACAAAAGCTTTGCTCTTATTCACTCCAATAAACAACATGCCCCAGTAATCGTCCTCAAATTAATCTAATTCATATTGGGCGATCTGTAAACAACCTTAATCGCCCATGACTATTTCAATAATTGAAAAAAACAAAAACATGAAATCTTGCTCATGAGATTAAATGGGGTAATCATAAATATTTTCCCCTGCAATAAACTGCAAAAAGATATGAAATACAAGGGTATTTTTCACGGGTAGCATTAATAAACACAATAAGTCTTTAAACCGATTAAATCATAGCCCTTTTTTCAAATCGAAAAATTTCTGTTGATCAGATTACCCCATGGAGCCTTCGGTAATATTGATACAAAAGAACTCGAAGAACGATTTCATACTCGATCCGAAAACAGGTAATCTTTCGATAAAATTACATGGGGCATTATCAAAAATATTAATTGAAAATAAATAATGTGAAATATGAACTTCATTGATAAAAAAGTTTCGATTAAGCAAGCTATTTGACTATTGTCCAAAAATGGCATTCAAATAGATACAAGTAAAGCCACAATCATATTAGATTTCCTGTACATCCTAGCAAAGAATTATAACAAGTATAATATAATTCAAAACGGACATAACCCTAAGGAAAGTTCGAACCTATCAAAATAAGTGCAAGAAGCAGTATTGCGCTCACTTCCAGACTTTAATTGAAAAAGTTTGCGGATTTGATTTTCCAAAAATCGAACTTAAAATAACCTAGCTCAAATGGATTGGGTTACAGAGTTTTATTGGCATAAAAAAAGGAAACAACAGTAGTGGTTTGTAAGCGAAATATACAAATGGTAGGTAATGATTAAAAATATGGACTTTCTATGCAGCTTTTTTGATCTTTATTCTCTTGTTAAATCAATCGTGCCCATTTGCACAATCATTTGATGAGACAAAACCTACAAGTTATACACTTAGGCCTTTTTTAGGCAGGAGACGAAGAAAGAAATTATCATGTTAATGTCAGGAGAAAAATCAAATTTGTTAATTTGAACAGTGTTCAATAATTTTGTGGTGTTTAAACCATTAATCAAACAATCATGAAAAAAGCATTGATCACAGGAGCAAGCGGCGGGATCGGACTGGAAACAGCCAGGCAACTTGCGGCGAAAGGTTATCAGTTAACGCTGGTAGCCCGTAGCGAGGAAAAATTAAATAAAGCAGTAAAAGATCTGGCTGGCACCGGTCATACCATTTTGGTTGCCGACCTGACGAACAAAGACGACCTGCAAAAACTGATAGACCATCTAAAAACAGAGAAATACGATGTCCTGATTAATAATGCGGGCGCGGGCATTTACGGAAAATTTATTGAGATCCCATTGGATGAGCAGCTGGCAACTATGCAGCTTAATATGAATGCCCTGGTATCCCTGTCTTATGCGTTTTTACAAAATGCCAGATCAGGGGATGCTTTGGTAAATATTGGTTCCCTGCTTGCCCATTCTTCTCTTCCGGGCGGTTCAGTTTATGCAGCTACCAAAAGCTTTGTCGCAAATTTCTCGGAATCACTATGGTATGAGTTTAAGAAAAAAGGTGTTTTTGTGATGGGTTTTAACCCAGGTGCTGCAGCCTCAGACTTTCATTCAAATGCCGGCGGACACACCAGTGATTGTCCAAAATTTGTCATGTCTTCTGTTGAGGATGTCGCCAGAGAACTGGTTAAAGCCTTGGAAAATAGGCGGAAACCAAGAGTTGTACAGGGTTGGAAAAATAGGTTCATGCTGTTTGGATT
>JBQCEX010000031.1:0-2565 GCA_051959855.1 Flavipsychrobacter sp.
TGAAGGTATTCCTCCCGTTGCAGGCAGCGTAGTAGAATCAGATACTTACCAGTCCTAAAAACTTAAATAGAATTATAGCAGAAAGCGGTGGTATATCCACCGCTTTCTTTTTTCCTTAGTAGTATTCCCCCGGCCCACATCCACAGGCACACTTTTAAATTTTTCATTTTTCATTTTAATTAAAACTGTGGACATCTTAATTTGGAAACGGCAGCTCTCTAATAGTACCTTGCATCAGCTTGTCGGCTAATCATTACATTAGCCAGTTAGCTACCGTTCTTTGACATACTATAAATCCTGGAAACATCTCCTCCCTTTAGGGAGGCCTGGAGGTTTTTTATACCTTTTTATACCTTCCCATTACTTCACTATACCCTGCCATACCTTCCCATAACCCATTTATACCGCTTTATACCTGCCTATACTATATTTTAAAATGCTATACGATTAACTGGCAAGGTTTTTCAGCCCGTCGTCCTGGGAAATGGTATTTTTTTTCTTTGCTAGCCCACAAACGGGTACTTTCATAGGACACTCGCTTATTTTTGCATCATATCTTATAGGCATGCAGACATTAAAGACATCAAAGGCAAAAGAAAACATACTCTCCCGCATCAGGAAAAGCCTGGCAGACAAACCCGTTGCAATGCCATTTCCGGAGGCTGAAAAGGAGAACGCTAACGGCCTGTTCACAAAATCTGATATGTCTGCCGAAGAGGGGTTTGCCAATGCCTTTATCGCACTCGGTGGCAAATTCGTGTTCTGCGATAATGAAAAGGAACTGCTGGAGAATATCTACAACCTATACGAAAGCCGTGGCTGGAAGCAGTTGCTTTGCTCTGACAGCCGCCTTTTACAGCTATTTGAAAATAACAAGCTGAATATTGCCAATAGCGCAGATACAGCCGTTGAAAATGCTGACGCCTGCATTACGGACTGTGAAACATTAGTGGCTCGCACAGGCTCCATTGTTTTCAGCAGTCGCCAGCACATGGGGCGAACAGCGCCGGTTTTCTATCCGGTACATTTGGTAGTTGCTTATGCTAACCAGGCAGTGCCTGATATTGAGCAGGCCATCACCCTGCTGAAAAAGAAATATGGCGATCAAATGCCTTCAATGATCAATCTGAATACCGGCCCTAGCCGCACTGCCGATATTGAGAAAACACTGGTAGTTGGCGTACACGGTCCCGGCGAGGTCTTCTGCTTCTATGTGAACGCCTGATATAAAAAATAAATGCCGAACAACGGTAGTCATTCGGCAGGGGTATAAGTGTATAAATGAAGCCTTGCTTGATGGTTTAAAGGGGCTGGCAGACAACGGTCGGGGTACAGATAAACTGTCTTGTTGTTTATCTGCATCAAAGAAACAAAGGATAATTGACGGCTAAACCGGGTATTTGCCGAAATGCACTTTTGGTCGGACGAAAGTAGCTTTATAACGGAGGAACGAATTTATAAGCTATTCATTTTCTTTACCTTTTAGCCCTGCGGTACGGCTTATCTTGCTGAAAGCGCCGGTAAATTCTGCCTTGAAATTTTTGGATACAGGTATCTGCATATTATCATCCATTGTTAGCATCCCTGACGTCTCATAGCGCTTTATATGATGCAGATTCACAATGAAAGACCGGTGCACCTGTAGAAAGTCATTACTGTTTACTATCTTCTTAAACTCAGCAAGATTGTAAGAGCTAATGACACTGAAAGTTTTCGTCACCACCTTAGTGTACTTGTTCACACTTTCGAAATACAAAATATCCTCAATGTTCAGGTAGTCTATTCCCTTAGGATTGGGTATCCCTATCTTCGACGGGTTATTAGCATTGTTATTATTTACTGTAGCCGTAACATTATTTCGATTTTGTATTCGGTCTATTGCTTTATTGATAGCAAATGAAAGCTCATAATCATCTATTGGTTTCAATACATAGCCCACGGCAGACAACTTAATAGCATCCATCGCAAATTCAGAATGTGCGGTAATGAATATGACTTGTGCAGTGATGTTCGGTATTAGTTTTAAAAGATCAATCCCTGTTTTTTCAGGCATCGAAACATCCAGGAATAAAAGATCGACCTGCCGTGTACGAAGCACTTCCAGGCCCTTACTCCATTCCTGATATTTACCTAGTATTTGAATGTTGGGATAAAGGATGTTTAATCTGCGTTCTAATAAGTCTATAGCTTTTTGTTCATCATCAATAATAATACAAGTGATCTCAGGCAACATACTTTATGTTTTTTATAGTGAGTTTTACAATTGTTCCGGTCTCAGGTTGCTGCTTGTCAATATATTCCAAAGTTATACCCATCTTCTCAAATTCAGCAAACACGTCTATTAACTGTTTAGTTAGTTTTGTACCGTACGATTCATATTTTATACCACTGGCTGATTTGATTTCTTTAGCCTTTTCCCGTCCAACCCCGTTATCATCTATTATACAAATCAGTTCATCAGTTACAGTTCCCTGCATAAATTTCAAAATAAGCTTGCCTCCCTCTTTTCTATGAAAGAGCCCATGATTAATGGCATTTTCTACTAATGGCTGCAATAATAAAGAC
>JBQCEX010000032.1:0-13374 GCA_051959855.1 Flavipsychrobacter sp.
AGTACGACGGCGAGATCAAAACCTGATTAATATCATAGATGGCATATTCTTCCACCCTGCACATTACCTTTGCGCAATGTCCATAACTGTAAAAAACCTTACAAAAATTTACGGTGAGCAGCGAGCAGTGAACGACATTTCCTTTTCCATTCAACAAGGCGAAATTGTTGGTTTCCTGGGACCAAACGGTGCCGGAAAATCAACTACTATGAAGATGATCACCGGTTACCTGGAACCAAGTGCCGGCGACATCAATGTGAATGGTGTTGATGTAAAAAAGGCGCCGTTGAATGCCAAAAGAAAAATTGGTTATTTACCTGAGTCCAATGCCCTGTATTATGACATGTATGTGCGGGAATATCTGGGTTTTAGTGCTAATATTCACAAACTGTCTAACGCCTCTGCCCGTATTGAAGAAATGATATCGCTTACAGGCCTCGGTAAAGAGTCTCATAAAAAAATAGGTGCGCTTTCCAAAGGTTACAAACAGCGCGTGGGCCTGGCTCAGGCAATGTTGCATGATCCTGAGGTATTGATATTGGATGAACCAACATCAGGCCTGGACCCTAACCAGATAATAGAAATACGCGAACTGATAAAACGCATTGGTCAGCAGAAAACCGTATTGCTTTCTACGCACATTATGCAGGAAGTACAAGCTATGTGCAGCAGGGTAATAATCATAAATAACGGCAAATTGGTAGCCAATGATGCTATCGATAAACTGCAATATAGTAAGCAGGAAGATGCCCTCGTGGTGACTTTTGACAGACCAATTAATCAGGCACTATTAAACCAGCTAAAGAACCTGGAACGTTATGAAGCTACAGGCCCTGCACAGTGGCGGCTTATTACCAACAGGCCGGAAGAGCTACGAAAGGAAGTAATGCAATGGGCATTGAATAATGACCTAAGCATTAACAGCCTGCAGGCAGACAAGCAATCGCTGGAAGATATTTTTAGGGTATTAACAAAATAGAGCTTTACAAGAATACAAGTCCGGATTTAATTGCAAATAATATTAAGCCCTCTTTCGATTTTATACTCAGTTTATTAAATAATTTATCTCTATGAGCATCGACTGTTCGTGGGCTGATAAATAGTTTTTCACCAATTTCTTTGTATGTGTAATTTTTGCAAAGCAGTTGAAGTATTTCTTTTTCCCGTTCTGTTATTTCAGGCACTGTTATTTTTCCATTTGTTACTTTATTAAACAGTTCTTGAGGTGTTTTATCGGAGTAATGAAATCCAAATTCCTTTAAGGAATTTAATGCGATAAGTATTTCATTCATTGTTGCACTCTTTGAAAGATAGGCATTAGCTCCATGCAATAACAGATTTTTAATTGCATAGTCGCTATCACAGTTTGAAAGGATGAATATTTTAATAGTAGGCCATTTTTGTTTTATTGTTGGCACAACTGAATAAGCATTTCTTATAGGCATTGTTACATCCATAATACATATGTCGGGCAGTTGTGTTGCAATGCCTATTTTGTCAATTAATTCATTGCCATTAGTAGCTTCAATATCTATACTGTAATTATGAAATTGCGAAAGTGTATAACTCATAGCTTCTCGAAACGCGGTTTGACTTTCCGCTATAGCTATGCGTACTCTTGGGGTATGCATATAGGTTAGGTTTAAGGTGTACTTAACAAATATATGGCATTCAACTAATAGTGGCAATTCATTTTAAATTTTAGGTGTTTTAGCTTATGCTGTTATATTCTTTTCTTAGATAGTTTTACCACGCAATAAAGACATAACCGGCCGGAAATGATTTTTACTGTGGCGGTATCCGAAAAGCCTTAATAGAGTAGGGCACCTTTAAATTAGAAATAAAATGAAAAAGATCCTTTTTATCGCAATTGCGGTATTATCCGCACAAATGTCAATGGCACAAGTACAATATGGCTATCGTTCTGTAGCTGTACCTGACCCTGAACATAACACTTATCAATATCAGTGTCCATCAGCCGGTGCTAACTGTGGACACTCAGGCCCATCGACACAGCAAATGCGGCCAACAATCCTCAGCTTTGAATCTGACGTAACCTCAGGCAATGGTAACGGCTTTTTTTCTGGAAATAATAACTGGCAATATTTATTTGGTAGCGTTGTTGATCAAAGTTTGTTAGATGAAATTCATAATAATCAGGTAAAATGGGTTATTGAAAGCGGAACAGACAATTCAACACATTATCTCTGTGTTCCAGTCTCTGCTGGCGAGCCATATGGTGATAATATATTTATTGATTTCATTGATGATGGCAATTAATGTAATTAATTATGGGCCGCAAACTAATGCGGCTCATAAATATATAATATGAGAAATATATCCATAAATATATGCTTGATTTCAATATTGTTAATATCATTATTTGGCAAATCCTTGCATGTAAATACAAAATTAACACTGATTGGTAGTTTTAAGCAAAACTCATTTAATAGTACTGACCATACAATTCGCACAAAATTGGTATGGATAAACAATGAACTGTACTATTTCTATTTATCAAAAAAGGATACATCTTTGGTTTTCTTTCCCTTAACTAGAGCATCTAATGGTAATAATATAACGTTAAAAAGTATTAAAGGCATAAATGCAAAATTCTCGTGGCCAATTTCTTTTAGTTATTATAAAGATACTATCGCACTATTATTTTATGATTGGCAGTTTAAAAGTGCTCATTTAGCGTTTTTGGATCGCAATGGAAGTCTTATAAGTTACAAAAATCTGTTTTATCATAGGCATATTTATGTAAATGGTAACATAGACTACGCAGATGGTAGGTTGTATATGTTTTCATCGACTGATGCGCCTGGATTTATCAGCAATGTTAATAGATATTGCGATGATGTTTATGCCAATAATAATGGTTGCTTTGTTTCTGTTGATACTTCAGGCACATATCCTGAGAAATATTTTAATTCTTATGTTCATGTAAATGAGTTTTTCAGAATAATGTTAAAAGGTGGAAACCTGGTATATGTTTTTCAAAGCGATGACACTATTGTCAAATATAGCAATAGTCACTTCAAGCAATATTCAAAAATTGATGGATACGAAAATGAGGTATTGTCATTTGATACAACTCAAATGCGTAACATGCGATATATTAATTCCTATACCAGATTAACCGGTCAAAATGAACAATGTTTCTATGACGGCAATTCAATGATATATATAATTAAAAGGCTCAAACGAAATTCAATTACAGATACAGTGAAAAGAGTACTAATTGCGTTAGATACAAATTTAGTAATTAAATATGAGCAGCCAGTAGATGGAGGTCTTTACTATGCGGACAATAAATATATATATTATAAAAAATTTAATGACTCTATAATTTATAAATATGTGAGCAAGTATGAATAAATTTCTCTTTGGTATTTTGTTGATTTGTTTATTTGATCTAAATAATGATCAAACCGATCCTACACCTCTGCATGAGGTACTAAAAAATGATGTGATCGTCAGTAAGTATAAAAATTTTATTTTTGTTTCCAATATGCAGTGCGGGGGATGTATGTATGAAAAGTTAGACAATTTTTATTTACAAGCTACGCCTTCGCAAAAAAGTGAAACACTGTTTTTATTAGATACAAATAATAATCAATCAGCAACATTTATCCAAACCCATTTTAATTACTTTTATATACCGCAAGATTCTTTAGAAAAACACTTTCCACTTATTTCTAATTTTATTTTAATAATAAGAAAGGGTGATAGGATCTCATTTAAAAAAGAATTTGATACATTAGGGTCAGATTCTGATATAGTCAGTTATTTGCCAAGACTGTAGACATTCTGGATATAATTGGTTTATATCAATGAATTATTATTTGAAATTTGAGACAATTCCTTATCCTATTATTATGTACCTGTTTATGTGCAGGAACCGCGTATAGCCAAAACTATACCGTTCAAGGTGTTATATCAGATAAAAGCAGCCCACTGCCCGGTGCAAGTATAATTGTTTTTAATAGTACTGACTCTTCCAACTCAGGTACCGCAGCAGACGATAAAGGTCATTTTATTTTAGAGAAACTACATGCCGGGAAGTATCAGCTACGCATCAGTTTCTTGGGCTTTGAGACTTACAAAAGTAATTTCCGCCTGATAGATGCCAATTTAAATCTCGGCAAGATTGTCTTAAAAGAGGCAGTCAATACTTTAGATGAAGTAAAAGTAGTAGAGAAGATAATAGCAGCTACGCAAAAAGGAGATACTACCGAATTTAATGCAAATGCCTATAAAACAAATCCGGACGCCGACGCTAGCGACCTTGTAAAGAAAATGCCTGGCCTTTCTGTAACAGGTAGCAATGTAAAGGCGCAGGGCGAGAGTGTAACAAAGGTACTGATAGATGGCAAGCCTTTTTTTGGCAATGATCCTTATGGTTCCCTCCGCAATTTGCCGGCAGAAGTGATAGACAAAGTGCAGGTATATAATGAGAAAAGCGACCAGGAACAATTTACAGGTTTTAATGAAGGAAAGACAACAAAGACCATAAATATCATTACCAAGTTGGATAAACGCAATGGTAACTTCGGTAAGATATATGCCGGTTATGGAACCCAGGAGGATAACACATCTCGATATATTGGGGGCGGCACAATAAATAATTTCCAGGGTGATGAGCGTATCACTGTTACCGCCCAGTCGAACAATGTGAACATGCAAAATTTCTCAGACCAAAATCTTAACGGTATGAGTAGTGGCGGGGCTGGTACCATGGTTACAAGATCTGTAGGCATAAATTATAATAACAAAATAGGAAAGAAGATAGATATAAATGGAAGCTACTCTTTTAATGGAAATGACAATAGTGCCCTGCGAAATACACGAAGACAGTATGTGCTTGCAGCAGATTCTGGTCAGGTTTATAATGAGCTGAATAACTCCAACAACAACAGTTACAGTCACAGGCTCTACGTTAGGATCAATTACAATATTGATTCTATGAACAGCTTGCTAATAGATCCTCAACTATCACTGCAAAAAAGTTACAATAATTCATCATTACTAGGTACTACTTCGCAGGCTGAAGATACGCTGAACAGGACAGTTAATGACAATAGGGGAAATACTTTAGGCTATATGTTTTCCGGAAATATTCTGTTCAGACATAAGTTTAACAAAGCTGGCCGCACATTTTCTATAAATATTAATGCATCCAATAATCACAATAATGGTGTTAACTATCTGAATGCTCAGAACATTTTTTACAATAATGCTATTGCAAGCGATACCTTGAATCAAAAAGCAAATTCGCTCTGGAACAATTGGAGTATTATGGGAAATGCAACCTATACCGAGCCGATTGATAAAAAAGGCCAGCTGCAACTGCAATATAGCTACAACACACAACCGGGCAATTCAATAAGAAATACCAATAATTATTCGTTACCTGATGGTTCCTACACTATTCCTGATAGTGCACTATCCAATACTTTTACCAGTAACAATACGATACAAAAGGTTGGAGGCAGTTACCAGCATTCCGCTAAAAAAATAATATTTTCAGCCGGTCTATATTATCAGATAGCCAACTTATATAATAGCCAGACTATTCCCTATGAATCGGTTGTTAGCAAAACATTTGATAACCTGCTGCCGGTAGCAAGCTTTCAATACAAAATTTCAAATAAAAGAAATCTCCAGGTAAATTATAATGCTGCTACTAATTCACCTTCTGTCACACAGTTGCAAAATGTCATCAACAATACAAATACATTACAATTAACGACCGGCAACCCAGACTTGCGTCAACCTTATTCTCATAACATTGTTGCACGGTATAGCTCTATTGGTAAGAACAGCAACATGTTTTTTGCTACGTTAAATGGTAGTTACATACAGCATGTTATTTCAAACAAAAGCATTATTGCAGATTCAAATACTATATTGCCGGGAAATATTTTGCTTCCTAAAGGTTCGCAGTTGAATATGCCTGTAAACATTGACGGGGCCTGGAGCCTATACGCTAATGTCACTTATGGTACGCCATTTAGCGCTATAAAATCTAATCTGAATTTTACACTGTATTCTGGTATTACCAACACCCCTGGTATTATCAATGACATCATAAATAATTCGAGGAACGAAAATCTCGGTCTGGGGTTGACTATTAGCAGTAATATTAGTGAGAATATCGACTTTACTTTAACATCAAACGCGTCTTATAATACTACACAGAATTCTATTAACACGGCCGTAAATGCCAATTACTTTAATCAGTCAGACTATCTGACTTTTAATTGGATTTTACCTGGCGCATTTGTATTAAATACGCAAATGAATTATCAGGTTAACTCTGGCTTGTCTGACGGCTTTAACCAGAATTTCCTTTTATGGAATATAGGCTTTGGCAAAAAGATATTTAAGAAAAGACAAGGAGATATAAGGCTAATAGTATATGATTTGCTGAAACAAAACAATAGCATTCAGCATAGTGTTACAGAATCCTATATTTCTGATGTACGCAGTAATATTTTGCAGCGCTACTTTATGCTCACCTTTACATACAACTTAAGGAACTTTCATAAATAAAGAGCGGGGTAATTACCCCGCTCTTTATTTATTTGTTTAGCTTTTGGAATTCTTCCTTATTCTTTTCTTCCCGTTCTGTTTCGCGTTCCTGGTCTTTGTCATAAGCCTTAATAATGTGCTTCACCAATCTGTGACGCACTACATCGGCTTCATCCAGTTGCACGTAGCCTATGCCTTCTATATTTTTCAGAATCTTCGTTGCCTTTATAAGCCCCGATTTCTGATTTTTAGGCAAGTCTATCTGTGTAAGGTCGCCTGTAATGATCGCCTTTGCAGATGGGCCAATACGTGTAAGGAACATTTTCAACTGCAAATCAGTTGCGTTTTGTGCTTCATCAAGAATAATAAAAGCATTGTCCAGCGTACGGCCACGCATGTAGGCAAGCGGGGCTATCTCTATTATACGGTTAGCCATATAATAGTTTAGCTTGTCACTTGGTATCATATCATCCAGCGCATCATACAAAGGGCGCAGGTAAGGGTCGATTTTTTCTTTAAGGTCGCCCGGCAGGAAACCAAGACTTTCACCGGCCTCTACTGCGGGGCGCGTAAGGATGATCTTCCTGACAGCTTTATTCTTTAGAGCCCTTACTGCAAGGGCAACAGCAGTGTAGGTTTTGCCGGTACCCGCAGGACCTATAGCAAATATTATGTCGTTCTTTTCAGAAACGTTTGCCATAAGTTTTTGGTTAGCCGTTTTAGCTTTTATGACCTTGCCATTGGGTCCAAAAACCAGTATGTCATTGTTAGCAATGTCTTCTGTCGCTATTTCCCCTTCTTCGTCACCAAGGATTTTCGAGAAGTAGTTTTCAGATAAATGACCATTGCGCTCAAGATAACTGATCACTTGTCCTATTTTGCCTTGTGCAGCACTTACTTCATCGGGTTGTCCGGAAAGCTTTATCTGCGAGCCTCGTGATAGTATTTTTAGTAGCGGAAATTTACGTTTCAGGATTTCAAACTTGTTATTGTTTACCCCGAAAAACTCAATAGGATTAACTGTCTCGAGATTAATGATAGCTTCTGTCAATTTGCTTTCGGTTTTAGTTGTAAATAAATATACAATAATTGTACCGCTACCGCTATTACTATCTTGTTAATTATTCAGCACTTATATCTTGTAGCCTGCTTGTTTGAACTCTTCTACTTTTTGAGCTACTTTTTCATCGCTAAGTGCAAATATTCTTGCAGCAAGCACGGCAGCATTTTTTGCACCTGCTTTACCAACAGCAAGGGTTCCTACCGGTAGCCCTGCAGGCATTTGTACAATACTGTATAATGCATCAACACCACCTGGCAAGCCGCCATCAAGAGGTACGCCAAGTACAGGTAAAGATGTGTAGGCGGAACATACACCTGGCAGTGCAGCAGCCATACCTGCAGCAGCCACTACTGCGCCAAATCCTTTTTCTTTAGCAGTTACCATTAGTTCCCTTACTTTGTCTGGTGTGCGGTGTGCAGATGCTACTACCATTTCATTTTCTATGCCAAACCAGTTTAGCCAGTTAGCGCATTCCTGCATAACTTTCTCATCGCTCTGAGAACCCATGATGATCATTACTTTCATTGTTGTCTGTATTTAGTTATCAGTTTTATGGTTAAAGTATTAGTGCGAAAATATTGCACACAATTCGTTTTCTATAGTATTTCTATTAACACTATGTGTAAATCTTCTTGTATATAAATTATTGCCTTGCTTATTAACACTTATGAATACTAATTTTACCGATCATACAATCTCATTTCATGTCTACGCTTAGCAATAAAATTGTTGTAATCACAGGTGCTTCTTCAGGCATTGGTCAGGCATTGGCCTTTGCTGCCATTGCTCGCAATGCAAAAGTAGCAGTTTGTGCCCGTAATCTTGAAAAACTTAAGGCCGCTTTTCCTGGTATTGCAGATGATAAAATATATTTTCATCAGGTAGATGTTAGTAAGGAAGAAGATTGCAAAACATTTATAAAAGCTGTTGAAGAAAAGTGGGGCAGAGTAGATGTTTTGATAAACAATGCAGGTATCAGCATGCGTGCATTATTTGAAGATGCTGATCTAAAGGTGATAAAAGAATTGATGGATATCAATTTTTGGGGAACAGTATATTGCAGTAAATACGCACTGCCTTCTATTAGGCAGAACAAGGGTGTAATAGTGGGTGTATCATCTATAGCAGGTTACAGGGGCTTGCCCGGTCGTACGGGCTACTCAGCATCCAAGTTTGCTATGCAAGGCTTCCTGGAGGCTTTGCGCACGGAGCTATTGCATACGGACACGCACGTCATGTGGGTGTCGCCGGGATTTACAGCTTCAAATATCCGCAATGTAGCACGTAGCGCTAACGGTTCTATACAAGGCGAGACGCCGCTCGACGAGGCAAAGCTGATGAGTGCAGAAGAATGTGCAAAAATCATACTGGATGGTATAGAACAGCGCAAACGGTCTATTATAATGACCGGTCAGGGAAAGCTAACTGTATGGATAAATAAGCTTTTTGCAGGTTTGGCTGACAAATTGGTATTTAAACATTTCTTAAAAGAGCCGGGTTCGCCATTGCTTAAATATCATCCACAGGGTAAATAGCCAGCCTTTGTCATTATAAATTGTCATATTTATTAATGGTGAAATGGCTTAACTTTAGTTGCAATTTACTTGTCATGCGGCGTTGTTCTATAATATCCTTATTGTTTCTCATTATTGTTTTCCTGCCATCGGCATCTTTTGCTCAAAAATGGTTTTACCAGCCTGATACAAGCGTAAAGGTATACGATAATGCAGGTCACGAAAAAACACTTGCATGGTGTGGCGGCTTCGACAATCCGCAGTTCAATATTGCAGATCTTAATAATGATGGCATTAATGATTTAGTCGTTTATGAAAGAGGGGTAGGACTGCGAACTTTTATAAACCGGGGTACTGCAGGCAATCCTGATTATAGATATGCCCCCGAATATGAGCGTAATTTTCCCCCAATTGATAATTACCTGGTACTAGCTGATTATAATTGCAATAATATACCCGATCTTTTTCAGTCAGGTATAGAGGGTGTTGCCGGCTTTGATGTATGGAAAGGGTATTATAATGCGGGCAATCAACTTTGTTTTACGCACTATCAGCAGCTATATTATAATAATGATCTTAGCGTTAGCGGCAGTGTAAATGCCTATTGTAACCCTGGTGATGTGCCAGCTATAGTAGATATTGATAATGATGGGGATTTGGATTTCCTCGCATATGATGTTTTTGGCAGCACTGTTTCATTTTATAAGAACGAACAGGTAGAAGATGGTTTACCATGCGATAGTATTAGAATAAAGCTTAGGGATAATTGTTGGGGGAAATTTTACCAGGGTTATCAATTGCCTTATCATCTTAATTATTCCTGCGACAATTCAGATCTCAGTTTTGGTCCCGGCGAAAAAAAGACACATACGGGCAATGCAATTTGCCTGTTGGATATGGATGGCGATGGGGACAAAGATTACTTAGGAGGTAATATCTCATTCCCATATCTTGTTTACTGTACCAATGCAAAGAAAGGTTCTTTAAATAATATAGACAGTATGGTGTTTCAGGACACTATGTGGCAGAGTACAGGTACTCCTGTCTATTTGCCACAATGGCCTGCAGCCTTTAATGTTGATATAGATCAGGATGGTAAAAAAGACCTGCTGGTTGTGCCTAATACCAAGGGTGAAAACTACAAGTGTATTTTTTACTATAAGAATACTGGTAGTGCTACCACTCCCGTTTTTGTTTATCAAAGCGATACTTTTCTGATTGATAAAACTATTGATGTAGGTACAGGAGCATACCCTGTGTTTTTTGATTATAATAAAGATGGTAAACCCGACCTGTTTATTGGCTCAGACGGTTATTATCAGCCGGGCGGTACTTATGTTTCCCGCATTTCATACTATTTAAATACAAGTACACCTGGCAGCGCATCTTTTACTTTGCAAACAAATAACTTCCTCAATCTCGATACATTTAAATTCAGGGGTGCTGCGCCTGCCATTGGCGATCTAGATAATGATGGCAAGGCTGATCTGGTATTAGGTCATGCAGATGGCACTTTATCGTACTTTACTAATACTGCTTCCTCCGATGCAGTTCCTCCTATATGGACAATGGCTGCACGCACTGTGCAGGATATTACAAGTACTACTGTCAATACTGGCGGCTATGCAGCTCCATTTATATATGACCTTGATAAAGACGGAAAACCAGACCTCATATCTGGCAATTATACCGGCTATGTCGAATACTTTCAAAATGTTAGTGTAACTCCCGGACTGCTTCAACTGAAGCTGATCAATGCCCGCCTGGGTGGTGTGAAAGTTGATAAACCCTGGGCTGGCCACTTTAACAGTGTTCCGTTTATCGGGAAGATAGATACATCCGGCAAAGACTATTTATTAGTAGGCAGCTATTCAGGCTTAATCCATAGATATGATGGCTTTCAGACAGGGGATACAAGTAGCGCTTACACTATGCTTGATTCTGCATACTCATACATCGATACTACATATCTTGTAACCAATAATAGTGCTACCTATGACATTGGCGTTTACGATGGTTTACGCTCTGCGCCCGCCGTGGCCGATGTAGATGGCGATGGTAAGTATGAAATGGTTGTAGGTAACATATATGGCGGGTTGAATTTCTATAAATGGGATACTGCAGCGCCGGAAATAATAACAGACATAAGCAATGCAAATAGCCAAATAAAAATATTTCCCAATCCTGCAGACAATAAGATCACAGTATCATGGGATATCTCAGCAGACATGCAGCACCTGGATATCTTCAATATAGCAGGACAGCTTTTATTATCTTATAATTTACAGAAGGGGCTTAAAAGCATAAGCATCCCAACAGATATTTTGTCGCCCGGCCTCTACGTTTGCGTACTGCAATCAAACCACCAAAAGTATTTCGAAAAATTTTCCATACTCAGATAGTTTGAATCATAACTAATTGTGCCATTTTTAATGGTTTATTTAAATTTTTAATTGTATTTATTTCCATTTTAGCCCAACCAGCTATCTATAATAATATGTCTCATATTATGGACATGTTAATAGTTCGACTTTAATATTTATTAGCCAGTCTTTTTTTTGATCCTTCCTGTCGCTAAGTCCGCTTAATAAGCGGTGTGTCCAACGTGTGAAATCGTAATTTTAATTTTTAGTTGATGTCAATAGTGTGACGTTACATGTAATTGATTGTCAATTACATATTTAATATTGCTTATTAATAGGTTTGTAGTTTAAATTATTTTTAAAATTTTTAACAAAAAGTTATTGTTTTAATCATAAAATATCTAATTTAAAGTCAATTTTAATATATACGCCTTATTTTGATCATGCCACATTATAAATGTATTAAGCCTTACAGTTTAACTATTGGTTATGTCAAAAAAACTTTTACTACTTCTTTTTATCATTTTAGTTGTCAGTACTCCCTCCCTTGTGCGGGCGCAAAATTATCTTACGGAAAGCTTTGATGGAAGTACATTTCCCCCCACTGGCTGGACACGTACGGCAGGCACCGGCACTAGTGATGGTAGCGGCTGTGGCTGTACAGATTGGGAACAGACCTCCTACGGCTTTTTTTATCCCACGCCTGGTACTCACTCAGGTGCAGGCATGGCTGGCTATAACAGCTGGGATATTAGCGCCGGTGGTATGGCAGAGCTTATAAGCCCGGCCCTTAATTTTTCTGCATATACAGGCGGCGCCAATCAGGTGTCTTTTTGGTATTATGGCTCGGGTGCTACTGACTATGTAAATGTATATGCTAATACTTCTGCAAGCGTAAGTGGGGCTACTTTAGTTGGTACAGTGTATTCTTACGATGTGTCAGGATGGGCTCAACTCACATATACATTACCGTCTACAAGTACATTCACTTCATCATCTACGGTATATGTGATTTTTCAGGGCGTATCTGATTACAGAAACGATCAGTATATTGATGATGTTTCTATTGATCACATACCACCTTGTTCAGGTGCTACCTCTATAGCTATTACCACACAAGCGCACGGTGTATGTTCCGGTAGTTCATTTACTATGAGCGCAACAACTACACCATCATTAATATCAGGTGTAGGCTACCAATGGCAAAAAGCAACCACGCCGGCAGGGCCATGGACAAATGTGGCAGGTGCTACAAGTACCAGTCTTACAACCAGTGTTACGGCTGCTACTTATTATCGTATAGTTGATACCTGCCGTAGCGTTGGTGCGGTATCTATTTCCAATGTTGATACTGTAACCATTAACCCTGCAGCGCTCTGTCCTTGCAAGCCTCAATATTATGATCCTATTTTTTATGGATCAGCTGCGTGTAACGTAAACATAGAAGACTTTCAGATCACAGGTACATCTCCTTCCAGTATCACTGATGGCTCATTGCCTTGCGCAACATCCGGTGACAGCTATAATGGTTATTACGATAGAACAATGGACACTGTAAGCATGACACAGGGAGGTAGCTATAATGGTTATATGGATGTGGATGATGGCTACTATAATGACATTGCTTTATGGATAGATTTTAATGACGATGGTATTTTTAGCTCTTCTGAAATGGTTTCACCCGTACAGGGAAATGGTTGCTGTGGTTCCTATGTTACTTATTGGCCTTTTACCGTAACAATTCCTCTTACGGCACCTACGGGGCCGCATAGAATGCGTGTTCGGTATGCTGTTACATACGATTCTAATCCTCCAACCTTATCTACCGATGCTGATCCTTGCGAATACAATACATCTACTTATTCATTTTATTTTTATGATGGTGCCGTTCGTGACT
>JBQCEX010000033.1:0-2181 GCA_051959855.1 Flavipsychrobacter sp.
ATAAAGTTGGCTCCCCGTTCTTTATAATGTACAGATTGCTGGTATCGATGAGCGCATCGTCCACTTCCAGCAACAAACTCTGGTGAGTGATATTTTTAATAGAGAAGCGTATCCAATAAGTGGAATTGCTGATGTCAAAATTTGGAGTATTTACATCGCTTTCATAGAACGTATTAGCATGTACTACATCCTGAATGGTATATCTATTCAGGCTATCATTCAATATTTCAACCCGCTTACCTATCAGCAACCTGCTGCCATTACTTACAACCGGGTCGGCGTAAGCTGTTGAGGAAAATGAGAAAGCAAGGAGTATAGGGATTATTACGGTAAAGAATACTTTACTCATTATTTATTTGTTGAGAAATTAAACGAATGTCATAATTTATTTCCATTTCTCCCTTAGGGCCACTTTCAATAGCGAATTGTACCGGTTTATTACGCAGGTTCATTATTGCGTCCCGCTCCACAGGGTTTGCGGTGGGCAGGTTTTGAATATCTTTTATCAGCAATGCCGTTGCTACAAGGTCCTCTTTCGGATAATAAAACGTACCGTTATTCCCTAATTCTCTTACTATCTCGAACCCTACCTTCAAACAGTTGCGCAAAGTAGCAGGTGAGCACAAAGCCATGAGATAGCCAAGGTTGAGCTGTGTAACAATAGCAACACCTATCCTGCCCAGGAAAATACTACCTATGCCATAACCCGCAGCTTCTTTTGAGTTCCACAAACCGCAAAATTCCGCAACATTGTAATTGCCTAGCTGATCTACATAAGAATATATCTGGTCATCAAGCACCGCAATAGCTCCTTCCATAGGCATTTTCAGATTTTCAGAGCGTATCTGTATCCTGCCTCCGCCATATACTTTAGTCCGGTCATCCGATTCTACCAGTACGATATACGTATTGGGGTCATATCTCCAGTTATCGCTGGCAGAAGTAACCTTTGTTACACCATAAGCATCTAACACCTTGCGATGGCCCTCTATGTATAGCTCACATGAGTCCTGCTCATCGGTAGTCTTAAATGCTCTGATATTGATTTTCATAATTCCAGGTCGTTCAGTCTGTAAATAAAACTTCTTCTACAGGTATCCTCAGCGCTCTGATTGCAGGTCGTTCGGCATACGACAGCTTAAACAGAAATACTTCTGCCAACCCATCCTGTAAACCAAATAACGCTACAAACTGCTTACGCAGTGACCTTATTTCAGCCATTTCCTCTTCCGACAGCGACTGGTCTTCTCCATCCAGGCGCGGGAAGAAATATAGCGGAGATATAACAGGATGTAATGCTAATCCTGCCTTCTCTGCCGCCAGCCATACACGCTCAGAAGCGCGACCGCCGGCTATATATTGTTCCGGGTTAATACCCGGCAGGGTTATCAACCCTATGGCCGAAGCTAAGTTCACAGACCGCATAGTGGCTGCCTGTAGTATACTTCCTCCCTTTACATCCTTTATAAAATCAATAACCTCGTAATCCTTTATTACTTCCAGCGCAGCAAGCTGCGATGTGTTAAGTCCTAATGTATGCACATCAATACCGTCTTTGGTACGTTCAGCATCTGCAGCAGTCCACCTCATTTCCCGCGCTACAAAATCATGATGCCCATCACGGTTTAATATTCTCATTTTGTCGAACGCACCTATTATACGACCTGCCTCACCTATTTTCTCAGGCTCTGTAAGCCACTGTAACTTTGCTCCGTCTACAGATTCTGCTGCTGCTTTCAATTCTGCAAGCACAGTATCCTCTATCTTTTTATAAGGCGCAAGGTTACGATTGGTATTTCTCGAATAAATATAATTCACCAATTCGTCATATCTATGTGCTTCGTTATTTTTTATTTCATGCAGAGAAAAAATGAATGAAAATACCAGGTTTTCATTGTAACCCAGAGGATACGTTTGCGCAGTTACTTCCAAGCCCTGTTTGTGGGCAGCCAATAGTACATTTTCATACACTGCGCCAAAGGTGAGATATGAAGCAATGTTCTTATAATCTCCAAAAGAGAATGACCGGTATTTGTCATGAAACACATATAACACCTTATTATGGTAATACCATTTCCATGGCTGGTCGTTTCCTGTAGATGGAGCAGCAATACCTGCATTCACAATATTTTTTAGCTGCTCTGCAGGTAGTTCCACAGCATTTGCATTGTTTGCTGCAGT
>JBQCEX010000034.1:0-8626 GCA_051959855.1 Flavipsychrobacter sp.
AGTTCTATATCGCGCGGCACGGGCACACCTGTGAGCAACGGACTGCGCGAAAGGGAAGCTGAAGACCTTATAGCCTCATTCATGCAGAACCATAAGATATGTTGCCTGGAAGTGGCTGAGGTAAATCCAACACTGGACAAGGAAAACCTGATGGCAGAAATAGCCTTTAATATCCTTCACAGAAGCGCTAACTTATTGCTGATGCACTAAGCTAATTATTTCGCTTTATTAGATATTTCGAATTTCATGGCTTTGCCGGTAGCAACGGGACGGCCTTTAGGCGGTATCAGGCTGATCTGGTCGAAATAGACAGTGTCACCGACTTTAGTGCGCTCGTATAAGGTGCTTGCAACATTTGCTGAAAGCGTATCGCCTTCACAGTATTCTTCCCTATAGTCAGTCATAGGGACGAGATTACCAATAGAGTCTTCGTAAATATTCAGCTCGGCATAAGTGAATAAAAAGCCATCGACTTTATAATAGTTGCCCAGAGAATCTTTAGCAGTTATACCTTGTTTCATCAGCGAGTCGAATAGCTTCTTAGAAATCTTACCGCCGGTTATATCAGAATGGCCAAGATAAGATTGCACTTTCATTTTCTTCTTAGTAGCTGTGTCTGTCTGGGTAGTTTGTCCGCTTTGTGCCTGGCGCGCGGTTTGCGCGAACGGATCAGCGCAAACCGGCAGCAGGAAGAAGGCAGTAAGTATGTAGGCAATATATTTCATGCACTATAAGATTAAAGTAAGCTAAGGCTTTCTTCTATTGTCTTTATTTTAGCAAGGGCATCAGCCTGCTTTTTACGTTCGTTATCTATCACTTCAGGCTTGGCATTTTGCACAAAACGCTCATTGCCGAGCTTCTTCTCTACGCTTTGCAGGAAGCCACGGAGATAATCCAATTCTTTCTGCATCTGGTCTTTCTGCACACCTGTATCAATGGTTGCATTCTGCGTTTCAATGTACAGCTTGTCTGTTTGAACAACTATTGATATAGACCCCTGCCTTGGTTCATCTGTATAGCCAATTGTTTCCGCATTCACCTGCCTGCGCAGAATAGCTTGTGTCATTTCATAGAATGCATGATGCTTAGAGTCTATCCATAATGCAATGGCATCTTTCGGCTTCAGCTGATTTTTATTCCGGGTATCACGAATTGCTGTTATCAATTCCTGCAGAAAGGCACCTTGCTTCAGTATTTCATGATCAATCTCAGCATCAGCTTCCAATTGTCTTACCATCAGGTCATCTAACTGCTTGCGTTCGCGCAGCGTATGATAGATCTCTTCTGTAATGAATGGCATATATGGATGCAGCAATTGCAGCAGGCGATCATAGATATCAACCGTACGCTCAAAAACATAGGCAGATATCGGCTGATCCTGCGCAGGCTTTACCCATTCCAGATACCAGGAACAGAAGTCATTCCATATGAGGGAGTAAATAGTCTTCAAGCCTTCGCTCAAACGGAAATCCTTAAACAGTTCTGTCAGCTCTTCTGAAACCAGTGCGAGACGCTGTTCCATCCAGTCTATAGCAAAACGTACGTTGCTATCTTCAACCCCTTCTGCTACCCTGCCCTCCCAGCTTTTCACCAGCTTCATGGCATTCCACATCTTGTTACTGAAGTTACGTCCCTGTTCCAGACCACCCTCATCGAATAGCAGATCATTACCGGCCGGTGACGAGATCATAACACTGAAACGTACTGTATCAGAACCAAAATCATCTATCATCTTCAGCAAGTCTGGCGAGTTGCCCAGTGACTTACTCATCTTCCTACCCTGCTTGTCGCGTACAATACCCGTGAAGTAAACCTTATCAAAAGGTTTTTGCCCCATGAACTCATAACCCGACATGATCATACGTGCTACCCAGAAGAAGATAATTTCCGGAGCCGTTACGAGCGTGCTGGTAGGATAATAATATTTCAATTGTTCATTATCCGGATTTTTATTCCAGCCGAAAACCTCCATTGGCCACAGCCAGCTACTGAACCATGTGTCCAGCACATCTTCTTCCTGTCGCAATTCAGGATGTTTTGCGGCGAGCTCAGGTTTTTGCTTACTATATTCTTCAAAGGCCTGCTCTGCAGTCTGAGCAACATAAAAATCGCCTTCCATATCATACCATGCAGGTATGCGCTGGCCCCACCATAGCTGGCGGCTGATACACCAATCCTTGATGTTCTCCATCCAGCTGCGGTACAAGTTCTTAAACTTGGCAGGATGAAATTCAATGGTATTATCCAGCACTTTTTCGAGCGCAGGTTTAGCCATATCCTGCATATTGCACCACCACTGCATGGAAAGGCGTGGTTCTATCACTACATCTGTTCTTTCTGAAAAACCTACCTGGTTGGTGTATTCTTCTTCCTTTACCAGGTTGCCAGCAGCACGCAGATCTTCTACGATCTTTTTGCGCACAACAAAGCGATCTTCACCTACATACAATTGCGCTGCAGCACTCATAGTGCCATCTTCATTCAATGTATCTATAACAGGCAGCTTGTATTTAAGACCGAGGTTATAGTCATTGATATCGTGTGCAGGTGTTACTTTGAGTGCACCTGTACCAAATTCTTTATCAATATAGGTATCGAATATGATGGGTATGCGGCGATTGATAAGGGGTACAAAGCAATAAGCGCCTTTGAGATGAGCATAACGCTCATCATCAGGGTGTACACATATAGCAGTATCGCCCAGGATAGTTTCAGGGCGGACAGTTGCTATAGTGATGTACTCGTCCTTATCACTATCCAGCCTGTAGCGTACGTAATACAGCTTAGAATTAGTTTGCTTGTATATTACCTCTTCATCACTAAGGGCCGTCTTTGCTTTAGGGTCCCAGTTAATCATCTTCACACCACGGTATATGTGGCCTTTATTATACAGCTCAACAAATACACGTATTACCGCAGCATAGTAGTCATCGTCCATAGTAAAGGTGGTGCGGTCCCAATCGAGCGCACAACCCAGCTTACGCAGCTGCTGCAGTATGATGCCACCATATTTTTCTTTCCACTCCCAGGCATATTTTAAAAACTCATCGCGGGACAAATTTCTTTTATCTATACCACGCTCGCGCAGCATACCTACCACCTTTGCCTCGGTAGCTATAGACGCATGATCTGTACCAGGCACCCAGCAGGTATTGTAGCCGAGCATCTTGGCACGGCGGATCAATATATCCTGAACAGAATTGTTTAACGCATGCCCCATGTGCAGCACACCTGTAACATTGGGTGGCGGCATAACTATAGTATATGGCTGTCTGCCGTCCGGCTCAGATTTAAAATAACCTGAAGCGTTCCAATGTTCATACCATCTTTCCTCTGCTTCCTTATGCTGAAAGTTTTTACTTATTTCCATGCTTTTGTACTCAAAAAATTAGCGTTTGCAAAGATAACATCTATAAATTGTCTGAACGATAGCTAAGCAGCAATAGCTTAAAATTGCTAAAAAGGTTCTGTGTTTAGCTCATTGCCTAACAAAAAATTTTGTTACAATTTTAAATGGAAATTGCAGCGAAACCTTTAGCAGCTAATCTTATTATGCTTTCTAATATCTACCAGAATGTCCCAAAATGTCGCATTTACCGGACATGGGAGATTTTAGGGATAAGCCAACTTTTAATTGCCCCATTATTTCCGCTTTTTTCCGGTACAGAAAATAATAATATGAGCCACCAGAGCGGAGCAGCTATACAAATTTCCGCCGGCAGAAAAATTCCGATACCGGAAATTTAGCCGTTCAGGGTTTATAGTATGTCAAAGAGCGTTTGCCAAAATAGCTAATACGTAGATCAGCTATTGAACAGATGCATTTGATAAATGCATAGCTGTAAGATACTATCTAGAACAGGCGGATTCCAAAAAATGATATCCACATTTTGTCTGAATCAGAATTTACAGAATTAAACAAATTAACAGAAGAATAGTTATCTGAATTGGGGTTTGAGGATTAGCTAATATAATGAGCAAGATGATAGTAATGCCAATCTTAACAACACTTTTTATTTAAAGCCTGTAAAATTGACACATTAATAGAAACGTCTTTAGTAAATTCATGTAATTATAGCCCGGACAATGAACTGGAAACAGATTAAATGGCAATTAAAATATTATTTTCAATATTTCCCTATAACAATTAATACCATACTATGTGCCGGTGTAACATTCTTTATATATAAAATACTATACAAACCATTACCTAAAAATGAAGAGCCATCGGCACTGCTGCCCTTTGTGCTACTAATGGGTAAAATGGTGTTCTGGTTCCTGATTGCGCTATTAGTACTTTCTGTTTTAAGCACAATATTTAGCTGGGGCTATTACTTATGGCTAAAGAGAAGCAAAAGCAGGCTGCTGCAAGTGAGCTTTACTACCGAAACAAAGAAAGGAAAGAAAAACAAGCTATATCTGAATGCGACGCTGGAAGGCGCCATAAGACCGATATTAGGATTTGTAAAAGGTCGCCTGTTCTATGATGACCATGAAATGACTGATAAATTCAGCCTGCTATCGAATAAACGCAAAGAGCAAAGCCTGTGGCGCGCAGCCATTACAGGCCGCAGCAGGCTTGCGCTACCTGATATAAAAGAATATGAACTGAAGGGCGGCTTTATCTACTTCCAAGATATGCTGCACCTTTTCTCCTTTGCTGTGGCCCAGCCCCTGAAAGGACAGTTTTATCAGCCGCCCGTACTGACCAAAGGCGAGGATAATGAAGTTTTCCCGAAGAAGACTGAAACAATGGATGTGCGCATAGAACAACTGCGGAGAGTGGAAGGTGAATACCTGAACTATAAAGATTTTGAATCAGGCGATGATGTACGACGTATAGTATGGAATGTATATGCTCGTAACCGTGAACTGGTGGTGCGCGTACCTGAACTGTACGAACCCTACGCTTCGCACCTGTATTTTTATGCCTCCTTTCATGCATCCGTAAAGGCACAGTGGCTGAATGAAGGCTACCTGAAGGAGATGCTGAACTACTACAAGAACAATATATGGACGGTATATGATACGCTATCAAGAAAAGAATGGCAGATGCGCTATATACCTGACCAAAGCTTTAATGTACCAGAACAACTATCGGATGCCGAGCGCAGTGCCCGCATCATAAGCAATAGCGGCTGGCACACAGACAAAGACCTGAACGCCTACTTTAATCCAAGACAAGGAGCCGTCTTATGCGTTTCATCCCTAACAGACCCGCAGGAACTTCACAACCTTCTTGAGCGCTGTGACGGCTCTACCGTTGTATATTTTGTAAAGCTATCGCAAGTATTCAGGCATTTTGCAGCGTGGAGCTGGTTGAAACGGTTGATTTTTCTTCCACCTAAAGACCGGTTAAGCAAGCTCAAGAGTCGCTGGACCTTTTCGCCTATGCGCCTGCAAATACAAAAAAGAGAAAGAGAGATCGAGGACATATTGCGGAAAAGCGCGGTGGTATCAGGGGTTATTTAACTCATGATCATTGTCCAATCAGTATAAATAGCCATTTGTTATTCACTCATTAGATAATAATTATTTATACCTATCTAATTAGTAAATAATGCTGTCTATATTCGTGACAGCAAATGATACCTTATGCTTTTATTCGGTAAAAGTTCCCTGGCATTAGCGTGCCTATGCCTTTCCTCGTTAATACCCACATTATCTTATTCACAGTCCGGCTCATGTACAACTATTAACATGCCAGATACAGTGAAGACCTGTGCCAACAGTAAGGTAAGCGTAAAGGCAACATTAAGCATACCGACGGGCTATACGATACTGGATACAGGCTGGACACCTACCAATGGCGTATCGGATACCAATTCGCTAACACCTACATTTACCATAGCCAGTACCCCCGTACTGTATAGGCTGAGCATAAAGTCGCTGGAGCCTAACAACCTGGTGAACAATGGAGATTTTAGCGCAGGCAATACGGGATTCAGCTCCTCTTATCGGGATACAACGGGTTCCGGCTCTTTATACCCCGAAGGTTTTTATTCTGTAACGACAGACCCAAATTTAGTTCACCCAGGCTTTGTATCATTAACAGACCATACTACCGGTACAGGGAAAATGATGGTTGTCAATGGATCGAGCGCGCCGGTAAGCTTTTGGTGCCAGACGATAGCTGTGACTCCTAACACCTATTATGACTTCTCAGCGTGGGGCGTAACAGTATCAGGCGCGGGCAACCCGGCCATACTGCAGTTTTCCATTAATGGCATACTGGTAGGCAGCGCACTGGACTTACCTACAGCTACAGGAACCTGGACAGAATTTCACGTGGTATGGTATAGCGGATCAAACACGTCAATAGATATATGCGTTACAGACCAGCAAACTGCGCTGAGCGGTAATGACTTTGCAATAGATGACATTTCCTTCCGACAAATATGCTTTTCGACAGACAGCGTTTATGTACAGACAGGCACCATACAGGATAGCATAGCAATAACCCAGCTGCCCTGCCAGAGCGGCAAAATAAGCTTTAAGGCCATAGACCGACCAGGATCTATAGGCGCCAGCGGCTACAACTGGCATTTTGGTGATGGCAGTTCGCTATCAGGCGATAGCGTAACGCATACCTATGCCAGGCCTAACAGCTACCCTATTAAACTATACATGTCCAATGCTGACGGCTGCCAGGACTCCATGACAGCAAGTGTAAACGTGCACAACTTTCCGCCTGCCATCAGTAAAAGCAGCGATACATCGCTTTGTCCGAGGGACACCGTGACACTATGGGTAAGCATAGGCTTATCTTACCAATGGACGCCTACTGAAGGGCTGGATAATCCATATTCGGAAACGCCAAAGGCATTTCCTGCGCAGACTACCACCTATTATGTAACGGTAAAAATAGACACGAGCTGTATAACAAATGACAGCATTAAGGTGACTGTCTATAATCCCAAGCCGCTTGATATTGTTTATAATGGCGACCTGGTAACCTGCCAGCACCCGTCTGTGCAACTGCATGTGACCAATGGATATACCTATAAATGGTACCCGACCGCACTGGTGGACGATAGCCTGAGCGCAGACCCTAATGTGTCGCCGGTGATACCAACCAAATTCATTGTAAGGTCAAAAGATATACATGGCTGCCTGCTGAGCGACTCTGTAATAGTAAATGTGTCTGATATGGCCGATGTGTTCGTACCATCCGCATTTACACCTAATGGTGACGGCAGAAATGACCTGCTGGAGCCGATTGAATATTGCGGCTTCCAGTTAGAACATTTCGAAGTGTATAACCGCTGGGGACAAATGGTATTTTATGCATTGCGCAATCAAAGGCCGGGATGGGATGGTAAACAAAGTGGTGTACCCAGCCCGATAGGCACCTACTTCTACTATATAGATGGTATAAGCCGTGAGGGAAGACACATCAGCAAGAAGGGTGACGTGGAGTTACTGCGATAAAGGATGCCGTCGATTCCATCTTAGAGCATAAGTGAGGTAGAAATTGAAATCAAACACACTGCCTTTATCACCTTTGCCATAGCCGGCAATATAGGTAGGTGGTAAGTCTCTGAATGATTTACCGTCGAGCATAAATTTACCCCTTATGTTCCAGCCTACACAGAAACCTTTTATCAGCTCGAGCCTGATACCTGCCGTCAATTCAGCCCATACGCCTACGAAGTTCTTTGCGGGAATGGTGCCTGATGTGCTGCCCCAGAAACTATCTACAACCGTATAAGTGCCCGCTGTGCGCTCAATAGGTGCAGCTGCAAGACGGAGGCCCATAAAGGCCATGTCCCAATCGTTAGGCGTTAACCTGTTGATCAATGATTTATTAAAGCCGACAGCAAAGTAGCTGTTCTTACTATTATAAGCCAGATCAGAATAGTTGACATGAGCACTGCCCCAGCCCCCTTCCAATACAAGGTAAAGCTCCTTATGCCAATAGTAATCTATGGCAAACTGGTAGCCTTCCTTAACTGCATTATGATAATTCATTATTGGCTGAAAGACATCAAATGAAAATGCAAGCTGGTGGACAGTTGGCTCCGTCCGTACCACTACATCTTCAGATGTATCAGCCGCGGTTGTGTCCGTGTTGCTTTGTGCAAACAAGCGATACGGGCAGCTTATCATCAGCAAACTAAAAGTTAGGATGTATGTATATTTTAAGATGCTCGATATTGACATTGCTTGTCACATTAGTGTTTTCAAGTATTACGGAATCGATATTGTTATGTGTAGTCCTTACACCATTCAGGTTATAGTAGTAGGTATAACCACAGGCATTCGACAGAAACTGCAGTTTGCTTTGATATACAAAAGTCAGTGTATCGAATGAGGTGTTAGTAGAGTCAGGGCTAATAAACCATTGACAACTATCCGCGTTCGGGTTTAAGAACATGGAGAACTGAAACAAGTTGTGCTGACCGTAATAAAAAATGGCAGCCGTGCCGGCAGTGTCTATTACCCCAATAAGCGGATTAGGCAGCAAAGTATCAGCTACTATAGCCACATTATTGGTATCAGCTATTACGTGGTAGCAGCCAGCGTTGACATATACTGTTTTTGGCTGGGCGCAAGGCTGGCGCGTTTGGTTACAAGCTAACCATGCAAAGGAAAGCGATAGCAGCAATATAGTGAGCAGTCCTTT
>JBQCEX010000035.1:0-3165 GCA_051959855.1 Flavipsychrobacter sp.
AGCATGCATTTAAATTTAAGAACACAGGCAATAACCCATTGCTGATATCAAGAACCGATGTAACATGTGGCTGTACAACACCTTCTTTTTCAAAAGAGCCTATACCCCCAGGTGGAGAAGGAGAGATAATGGTACAGTATAACAGCGCGCGCCACCCCGGACACCAGCAAAAAAATGTACTGGTACACTCCAACGCACAACAGGAAGCAATGTCAATAGGTTTTGAAGCTGAAGTAACACCAAAATGAGTACTATAAATATTTCGATATTCCAGAGAGTAAAGAATTACTTATCGCTGATAAAATTCAGCCATACAGTATTTGCTTTGCCATTTGCATTAATAGGCTTTACGCTTGCTGTCATTCATGAGCATAAGCCGCTTGACTGGACACTATTTGTAAAGATGCTGCTGTGCATGGTCTTTGCAAGAAGTGCTGCTATGTCTTTCAACCGTTACCTGGACAGAAGATTTGATGCATTGAATCCACGCACTGCTAAAAGAGAAATACCCGCAGGTATTATTAAACCACAACAGGCACTTGCCTTTACCATTATCAACTCGGTATTATTTGTTGCAACCACATGGTTCATTAATACGCTTTGCTTTTATCTTTCTTTTGTTGCGCTATTTGTAATACTGTTTTATAGCTATACCAAACGCATAACTGCGCTGTGCCATATAGTACTGGGTGTTGGCTTGTCGCTTTCTCCCATCGGAGCGTACCTGGCAGTAACCGGACAATTTGCATGGGTACCTTTGCTATTCTCATTCTCAGTGCTGACATGGGTATCAGGCTTTGACATTATCTATGCACTACAAGATGAAGAATTTGACAAAAGCCAGAAGCTGCACTCTATACCAGCGGCACTGGGTGTAAAAAATTCGCTGACCGTTTCTACATTGCTGCATATAGCATCTGCTGTATTTGTAGTAACTGCAGGTGTTGCTGGCGGCTTTCATTGGATCTACTGGATAGGCGCTGCTTTTTATATTTGCCTGCTTACCTATCAGCATATGCTTGTTAAGCCTAATGATCTAAGCAAAGTAAATATGGCATTCGCTAACACCAATGGTATTGCGAGTGCTGTATTTGCCATTTTTACCATTATCTCACTTTTAGTATAAGCACATGAATATAGCACTGATAGGCTATGGCAAAATGGGACAAACCATAGAACGCATAGCCACGGAAAGAGGACACAATATAGTGCTGCGCATAAGTACAGCCAACAAGCATGAGATGAATGGCGACAACCTAAAGCAGGCCGATGTAGCAATCGAGTTCACCAAGCCTGAAGCAGCGGAGGAGAATGTAATGAAATGTCTGCAGGCTGGCGTATCAGTAGTATGCGGTACCACAGGCTGGAACCATGGCCTCTCTCAAGCGAAATATAAAGCCATTGAGAATAAACTAGCTTTCTTACATGCTTCTAATTTTAGCATAGGCGTCAATATCTTTTTTGAAATAAATAAATTGCTGGCAACCCTAATGGACGAACAACCCAGCTATGAAGTAAGCATTGAAGAAACACACCATACACAGAAAAAGGATGCACCCAGCGGCACAGCTATAACATTAGCTGAACAAATACTCATGAATATTCAGCGTAAACGGCACTGGACTAAGGATGCAACTGATAATCCGGAAGCATTCCCTATTATAGCCCACCGTGTGGAAGGAGTACCCGGCACTCACAATGTAAAATATACCTCTGCTATTGACGATATAGAAATAATACATACGGCACATAACAGGGACGGATTTGCATTAGGTGCGGTGCTTGCTGCAGAGTTTATACAAGGCAAAGAAGGCATTTTTGAAATGAAGGATGTGTTAGGGATAGGAAACAGACTATAATTCACAACTATAAGCAAATAAAAGAGGCTGCAGTTGCAGCCTCTTTTATTTTATTTCTTCAGATACTCATCAAAATAATCGGTTATTTTCTGCATTAGATGTACTCTATCTTTCCCACGTACATTATGTTCGTGGCCCGGGTAAACAAAGTAATCGAGCTGCACACCTTCATCTACACACTTCTTCAGGAAATCTATACTGTGCTGCCATACAACAGTGTTATCGTCTGTACCATGAATGAGCAATAGCTTCCCCTTCAGGTTCTTAACTTTATCAAGCAGGTTAGCATTTTCATATCCATCAGGATTATCTTTTGGCGTATCCATGTAACGTTCGGTATACATTACTTCATACATCTTCCAGTCCATAACAGGTCCACCAGCCACAGCGCATTTAAATAAATCAGGATGTTTTAACATTATGGAAGTCGTCATAAAGCCTCCGAAGCTCCAGCCATGCAGCCCCATTCTATTCGCATCTACATAAGGCAGCGATTTCAGAAAGCCTACACCTTTTAATTGGTCCTGTATTTCAACATCACCTAAATGCCGGAATGTAACTTGCTCGAATGCAAGACCTCTATTGCTGCTGCCCCTGCCATCCATTGTAAACACTATATAGCCGCGTTGCGCCATATACTCATACCACAGGTTGCCGCTTTCAGGGAAAGAGTTGTGTATGAGTTGTACGTTGGGGCCATTATAGAGGTACACTATTGTCGGATATTTCTTTGTGCTGTCGAAATGTGTGGGCAATATCAGTTTGCCGTACAGTGTAGTCCTTCCATCGGCAGCTTTTAACTTTATTTCACGAATTTGCGGCCTGTCGTAGTCAGCCAAAGGATCAGGTGCATTTACCAACACTTTTGTATAGCTGCCGTCCGTAGAGCGGATCACACTATTGCGAGGTGTATGTGCGGCAGCATACACATCATAGATATACTTACCATCTTCACTAGCTGTTATGGTATGCATACCTTCGCCCTTGTCTATGCGCTCTGTACGGCCATTATTCCAGTTCACTGTATAAGCATGCTTTTCCAGCGGAGAAACCTCTGATGAAGTATATATCATCTGGTGTTCGCTTTCATTAAAGCCTATCAATTCATTTACTACCCAATTTCCTTTGGTTAATTGTTTTATCAGTTTACCATTTGTATTATATAAATACAAGTGCATGTATCCGTCGCGCTGGCTCCACCAAATGAACTTGTCATTGCTGCCAGGTAGGAACGTGAGCGAATGTAACGGCTGCACGTATTTCGGATCTTTTTCTTCAAACAATGTCTTTATTTGCTTACCTGTTT
>JBQCEX010000036.1:0-5956 GCA_051959855.1 Flavipsychrobacter sp.
TCAGGATCACACCACTACCATCAAAGGCTTTATGGGTCAAACCACAGCTTTTAGAAAAGAAGTTTTAAAGTCTAATGTATTGGTAATGGGCGATTATAAGCCCGCCAATGAAGCGCGCTATATACATGGCGAATATGGCAAGGGCACCTGGACATTCTACGGTGGCCATGACCCCGAAGATTATCAGCACGCAGTAGGCGATCCACCAACAGATCTGAGTTTGCATCCTAATTCTCCGGGTTATCGTCTCATATTGAATAATGTATTATTTCCTGCAGCTAAAAAGAAACCAAGAAAGACATAAAAAAAAAGGGATTACATATTGTAATCCCTTTTTTCAATTTAATTTATCTACCTATTATGGATGCAACGTAATAGTTCCAATATCTGTCACAGCACCATAACTAACATTTACACCTGTTTGGCTATATACTGATAATCCTGTTATACCTGGCTGTATCATTAAGGTATAGGTGCCCGATGCCATACCTCTTATTTCAAAGAATCCATCTGCACTGTTCGGTATAGCTTCCATTGTATCGGTAGCATTTATTGCATACACAATTGCCATTGAGGTAAGCGGCAAAACATAACCTTTAATAGTGCCATTGGTAGTAGCGCTGTAGGCTCTTATCACAGGTTTCAGTTTGTAAGTTCCGCTGCCTGTAAGCACTATTGATTTGGCTGCATCAAAATCTATCCATATATCATATGAACCGTTGGCTGCAAATGTTTGATTCAGGTTTAGTTTCAGCCCGCTTTCCTGTGCTGATGGTGTATTGAGTGGATAGCTTACTCCACCTACTACTACAGAATTATTGTTGCCTAATATCAGTCTTATCTGGCTAACGGTACCGGCTGGCAAGCTTGCTCTCATCAGCAAAGTATCCAGGCCGTTGCGAAACTGCAGTATATCATACACTCCGGAACGTATTGGCGCCAGCGTTACGGCACTGCTGCCGCTCATAGTTACCTCTACCTGTTGTATGTCTATATATACGTGATCATATATAGATGATGGCCCATCTGTCAAATGCATACTCACTTGAGCTGTACCACCCGAATTATTATTATCATCTTTTTTGCAGGAAGCAAAGAAGACAGCTGAGGCCAGTATCATCAGCAAAGGATAGATCAATGTCTTTTTCATGTTGGAAATTTTATAATCACAAGTTAAAAACCATGCCAAATGTCATTCTAGCAGCTTGCAAATCATGCTTTTACAGCATTTACCGATAATAAGATTAACATAACCTTTACATTTCTCTAGACATTAGTTTATTTTGCAGGCTGATTTTTAGAATAGGCCTATGCGTAATCCTTTTACACCGGGAGATACAAAGACATTAACCATTACTGTTACAACTGCTGATGTAGCTAAGCTTGCAGACGAACTCATTCATCCTGTTTATTCCACCTTTGCTTTAACCCGCGATGCTGAATACAGCGGTCGTTTATTTGTGCTCGATATGAAGGAGGTCGGTGAAGAAGGCATTGGCACAGGCATCACCCTCAAGCATCTTTCCCCGGCTCTTGTTGGTCAGGAAGTGGTATTTATAGCCACCCTCAAAGAAGTAAGCAAAAATGAGATTATTACTGACTTCGTAGCCAAAGTAGGCCATCGGCTGGTAGCCGAAGGCACACAATGGCAAAAGATCATCAATAAAGAAAAGTTCGACAAGCTATTAGAGCTGCTCGAATAATATTTGGCGTCACATTCCACCACATTGTCGCATTTGTCACATTAAGCATTATTTCTTCAGCTCCTTTGCTATCAGTGGGGCGAGGTGCTCTGCCCACACAGCATATTCCTTAGCTGATGGATGTAGTCCATCTCCCGCCAGGTAGCTTGCATCATTATCACTGCTGCGCGTGCTGTCAGTTATGTACAGGTAGTAGCATTTATATTCTTCGGTTATCTGTCTGCATGCATCGTTATAGGCATCTATTTCTTTAGCTATCTTATGTCTGTCCTTCCCTTCTGCAAATGGCGTTACGCCCCAGTCCGGTATTGACAATACAAACACATGGCTGCGCACACCTTTCGCAAAAACAATTGCCTGCTCCAGCAGTTCACGAAACTCCTGCTTATAGTTGTCCACACTCCTGCCCCTGTATTGGTTATTCACACCTATCAGCAGCGTTACAAATGAGAAGGTTTCCTTCAGATTGTGCTCTCTTATAGAGGCAGCCAGTTCATCAGTGGTCCACCCGGTAGTCGCTATTATTACAGGCTCTGCCACCTCTATGTGCTGCTTCTTCAGCAGCCGCACTGTTTGGTTGGGAAAGTTTTCTGCATAGGGTACTTGCTCCCCTATGGTATATGAGTCTCCTAATGCCAGGTATGTGTACATGCTGCAAAGTAAAAACTGTCGCGCAACAATTCAAAGTTGGCTATTTGATATACACAGTCTTGGTATTTACAAATTCATGTATACCAAACTTGCCCAGCTCTCTGCCATATCCGCTCTGCTTCACACCGCCAAAGGGCAGGCGCGGGTCCGAGTGTACATTATCATTTACAAAGCAGTTACCGGCTTCCAGTTCAGTTGCTGCAAGCTTTTCCGCACGTGCCCTGTTCTTCGAAATAATGCAGCCTCCCAGGCCATAGATGCTATCATTAGCAATACGGATGGCATCTCTTTCATCCTTAGCTTCAATGATAGCAGCCACAGGGCCAAAAAGTTCTTCGTCGTATGCCGGCATTCCTTTCTTTACATTCGTAAGTACCGTTGCAGGATAGTAAGCACCATTACCCTCAGGTACTACACCACCGCATAGCAACTTTGCACCTTTCTCTATACTCTGTGTCACTTGTTCGTGCAGCTGGTCTCTCAGGTCCACACGTGCCATGGGTCCTATCCTGCTGCCTGCATCCATTGGGTCGCCATATACTATCTGGCTCATCTTTGCAGCCATACGCTGCTCAAATTCCTTGCGTATGCTTTTTACCACTATAAAACGTTTACCTGATACACAGCTTTGTCCGCTATTAGTAAGGCGGGCAGTTATACATATATCTACTGCCTTATCTATATCCACATCTTCCAGCACCACATATGCATCACTGCCACCCAGTTCCAGCACTTGCTTTTTAAGGTTTCTTCCTGCAGCCTCTGCTATCTTTCTGCCCGCCGCTGTACTGCCTGTAAATGTTACCGCTGCTATTTCAGGCCTTGCTATTACATCTGCTACCCTGGCTGATGGCAGCAGCATTGTTTGAAAAACTCCTTTAGGCACCCCTGCCGCTTTCACCACTTTTTCTATTGCCAGTGCACAGCCGCTTACGTTTGATGCATGTTTCAGCACCATGGTGTTGCCTGCCATCAGTGCAGGTCCCATAGCGCGAAATACCTGCCAGTAAGGAAAGTTCCATGGCATCACGGCCAGCACTACACCCAGCGGCTGAAAGCTCACATAGCTCTTCTTCGCATCAGTTTCTACTTTTTCATCAGCCAGAAATTTAGGCCCTTCTTTCGCATAGTATTCAAAGGTTCTGGCACATTTTTCTACTTCATCCCTGCTCTGCTGTATTGGTTTGCCCATTTCTTTTGTCGCCAGCAGGGCTAATTTTTCCTTTTGCTTTCTTAATTCCTGTGCTATGTTTTTCAATATCATTCCACGCTCCTTCAGGCTCATCTTTCGCCATTCACCAAATGTTTTGTTCGCCTGAACTAATATTTTATCTACCTGCTTTTCATTATATAATTCATAACTGCCTATTTCTTTTCCTGTTGCAGGATTAATGGAACTGATCTTAGTATCTGGAGTCATCGTGTGTTCTTTTGAAAATAAAATTAATGTGGTTGTGCGTACAAAGGTTTATTAAATTTGCCAACCTTTAATGAAGATTGTGTTAAAGTTCGTTAAGGCACAATTTTCGTATCACCGCTGATTATTTTATTTATGACTCCTGACAAAATTAAATTTGGCACCGACGGTTGGCGTGCCATCATTGCGCTCGATTTTACGGTGTATAATGTAGCGCGCGTGGCTAAGGCCCAAAGCGAATGGCTGAAGCAAAACTTTAAAGATCCTAAAGCACTCGTAGGCCACGATTGCCGCTTTGGTGGTGAATTATTCACTGAAACAGTTGCAAAAGTTCTTTGTGCTAATGGGGTGAAGGTGTTTTATGCTAAAGGCTTTATCAGCACACCTATGATATCATTGGGGGTTTTAAAGCTAAAAGCCGACCAGGGTGTAGTAATTACAGCATCTCACAATCCTCCTTCCTACAATGGTTATAAACTAAAAGGCGCACATGGCGGTCCTTCCAGCCCTAAAGACATAGCTGCCGTTGAGGCGCTAATACCACAGGAAATGAGCATTCCCGCAGAAGGCCTTGATCATTGGGAATCACAGGGTTTGTTGGAATATGTAAACTTGGAAGACATGTATGTAAATTACATACAGGACAAATTTGATTTCGCAGCTTTACACAAATCTCCATTCAAGTTGGCCTACGATGCTATGTTTGGTGCAGGTCAGAATGTGCTGCGTCGCTTATTGCCTAGTGCAGTTTTCATTCATTGCGATGAAAATCCGGGCTTTCACGGCCAGGCCCCTGAGCCACTGGATAAAAACCTGCAGGAACTCGCTAAAACAGTCGCTTCAACTCCCGAATTAAAAATAGGCCTTGCCACCGATGGCGATGCTGATCGTATAGGTCTTTACGACGAAGATGGCAACTTCGTAGATGCACACCACATCATATTACTCCTCGTTCACTATCTGCACAAATACAAAGGCATGACAGGCAAAGTAGTAGTTGCCTTCTCTGCCACAGATCGCATCCGTAAGATGTGCGAAGTTTATGGTTTACCTTATCAGGTTACTCCGGTAGGTTTTAAATACATCAGCGAGATCATGACTCATGACGACGTACTGGTAGGCGGTGAAGAAAGCGGCGGTATTGCTGTAAAAGGTCACATCCCGGAACGGGATGGCATTTGGGATGGCCTGGAGATATATGAGCTCATGACGAAATCAGGCAAAACATTAAAAGGCCTGATACAGGAAATCTACGATGTTGTGGGCCCCTTTGTATTCGAGCGTAAAGATCTGCACATAGAAAATGATAAGAAAAATGCAATAATTAAAAAAGCACATGATGGCGGCTACACAAGCTTCGGCAAATATCAATACAGCAGAACGGAAGATATAGATGGTATGAAATACCATCTCACCAATGGCGGCTGGCTGATGCTGCGCGCATCAGGCACCGAGCCACTATTGCGCATCTACGCCGAAGGTAATTCCAAAGAAGAAACACTGGATATCATACAGGATGTGATGAACACTATACTGTAATCACTTTAAATATTTTTACAAAGAGCGCATAATACATGCGCTCTTTTTTTATTCGTTTTCAAACTATGAAATGTGAAATTTCTTCTTACCTTTGCCGCCCTGGCAAGTCTTATACGACCAGCTCCTGCTGAATCCCCCAGGACAGGAATGTAGCAAGGGTGGGCGGTTGTAGCGGTGCGATGTGAGTAACTTGCCAGTTTTTTATTTTATGTGCTATTTACCTTTCCCTCTGTAAATGCACTATCCCGGTAAACGAATATTACGTTTAAATTAAACAATAGAACTACCATATAAAAACACTAAATTTCCATCCATAAACAATTATTCAAATGAAGTTTTTCATAGATACGGCTAACCTTGCACAGATAAAAGAAGCGCACGACCTCGGCATCCTTGATGGTGTTACTACCAATCCTTCACTTATGGCTAAAGAAGGCATCAAAGGTCATGACGCCATCATGCAGCACTACAAAACCATTTGCGAAATAGTAGATGGCCCTGTAAGTGCAGAAGTATTCGGCACGTCTTTCGATGAAATAGTGGAAGAAGGCAAGAAGCTGGCTGCTATTCATAAGAACATAGTGGTAAAGGTACCTATGATTAAAGACGGCATCAAAGCCATCAAATGGTTTACTGACAATGGTAT
>JBQCEX010000037.1:0-6982 GCA_051959855.1 Flavipsychrobacter sp.
GCCTCAACATGCTCTTGTATATATTCACCCTTCAAAAAGCGATTCTTAGGATTGAATTGCGCCCCCCTTCCCTTTTCAAAGCGATCATTCGCCAACTGGTTTATCATTTTCTCTCTCCTTTAATAATCTTCTTCCAATAAATATTTATTTATTACATCGCCCTCCATGGATACCATATCCTTTACTGAACCAAAGCCAATAGCATCTTTCATGACATGGGGATTGAACATTTCAGATCCTTTCCTGACAATGTTTTTACCGTACTTATCCTTGATCTGATATATAGTTTTTCGAACCACATCATGCTGAATGCGGTTATCAAACAAACTATACTGGAGGGCTGAATCATTCATAAAGTTTTGTATTGCAACGCCCATACTTTGTACCTGCGTGCTAAACATAGAACTTACATTATGTGTATGCTCAAACTCCTGAATGCGCTCTAGGATATATTTGCGTAGATCCAGCGCATCCTGAACAGGCTGTGCAAAACATATATGCGTATCCCAGCCTGTCTTACTACGATATTTAATAAAGAAGCTCGCTTCCTTACAAAACAAGCCTTGCTTCACCATGCGTTGTTCAAGACGGGTACACAGAGATACCAATAAGGACTCAAGTGTTTGCTTTGATTCGGCCTGCGCACGGGATACTGTGCGCATAGCACTCATAGCCCGCGTTTGAGTGCGGGAATATAGATCTACCTCGCTGAAGTTGAGCCTGCTGTGCCAGTAATAGCCAACGATGCCGCCAAAGGCTTTTCTAAGCAGTGCCTGTGAGGCATGGCGCATCTGCAGCGGATCCCCAATACCTATCATCATCAATCTTCTTTCGTTCCGCCCTGCAATGCCGGGCAAATCAGTAAGCTTTAATCCAGCGAGGTGAGTATCTATGTTTTCAGGTGTTATCTGTACCAAGCCATCGGGTTTTTGCAGTTCGGTAGCCAGCTTGGCAAGAAAGGAATTAGGGGCTATGCCGATAGAGCATTTCAGGTAATCGTACTTACTATATATATCATTTTTTATACGCTTTGCCAGATCTATAGGATCTTTATAAACCAAGCGGTAAGAACTGAGATTTATTACCGCCTCGTCAATACTTTTTGCCAATACATCATTGCAATAGCTCTGGAGGATCTTCATAATTTCCACATGAACTATTCTGTACAAATAAGGGCGCGTGGTAATGGGAATAATATGCGGGCAAAGGGCCTTGCAATCGCTCAGGCGCATGCCTGTTTTCACACCATATCGCTTGGCCTCGATAGAGGGAGCAATAACTGCGGCATGAGGACTATCATAGGTAGTGACCCCTATAGGCTTTCCGCGTAGCTCGGGCCTGAATTGTTGCTCGCAACTGGCAAAGTAGCTGTTCATGTCAATATACATGACAAGAGAACCAGGCCTTAAGGCTATGGAATTGCTATCATACCTTGCTTTTCGTAGCTCGATCCTTTTTTCTTTGGGCTCCATTGCCCAATAAAGGTACTAACATGCCAATTAATTTGACAAATAATGTGGATAAAATTTACAATAATCTTGGAATGCCATATAGGATGTTAATGCATACGGTCGCCCCTGGGGCTGAGCTGAGACAAAACTTGTTCTTCTATTTTAAGCCATTGCTGCCAGCATTCACGCACCTTTTCAGCAGAGAAATACGTTTCTGCGAGGTCAATGAACAGGCGATAATGCCCGGCTTCTGATACCATGAACTTGTAGTAAAATTTTCTTAGTGCTTCATCTTCCAGATTTTCTGACAAAAGACGGAAGCGCTCGCAGCTGCGTGGTTCTATGAGTGCGCAAATCAGTAATTGGTGTAAAAGCTTGCCGTCAGCGCCAAGACCTTTAGGTTCATGCAGTAGTAAGAGATTTACATATTCGTCTTTTCGCTGCCTGCCAAGTGCATAACCACGCTTCTGCATCTCTGCCCATACCATACGGAAATGCCCCCATTCTTCAGTAACTATTGGACCAAGTGAATTTACCAACTCTATCCTATCAGGATAAAGCTGTATGAGTGATATGCATTGCGTAGCAGCTTTTTGTTCGCAAAAGGCATGGTCTGTTAAGATTTCTTCCAGGGAAATCGAAGCCAGGTCTACCCAGCGTGGGTCAGTTGGCAGTTTAAGTCCAAGTATAGAATTTTCTGCAGTGCTCATTCGTACAACTTCGCAAATACTAAATTATTAACTAAGTCTTGGATTCTCCTGCACATTGCCTGTCCGTTTAATAACGCCCCAGCTTTGCAACTCGCCTTTTATGGCCCGACGAATAGACCTGAACAGCACATAGAGCATCAGCCAGCGATAAACAAGGCGCTGTGGAATGATCCATAAAAGTTTTGTCGTATTTTCTTTTTCGAAAAGGAACGCTATTAATGCAACAAGCACATCGACCATCATAAACAGGCCGTAGTACTCAAATATCTGTAAGGCATTGCCGGTGAGCAGTCCAACTATCATAAAGAAATCGGCAAGTGGCGCCACTAATGGAATCAATATCTGGAAGATAAGAATATTGGGCAGCGCTACCCAACCGAGACTTTTGTACTCAGAATTAAATAAAGCGTCCCTGTTCTTCCAAAATGACTGCATGACACCGAAGCTCCAGCGAAAACGTTGTTTCAGGAACATCTTTAATGTCTCAGGTGCTTCTGTTAGCGCTATAGCCTTGTTCTCATTTTTTATAATATACCCGGCGCGCAGGATGCGAATAGTAAGATCGCAATCCTCTGCAAAGGTATCGCTGGTAAAGCCGCCGGCATCAACTATTGCCTGCTTCCTGAAGGCGCCAATAGCGCCAGGCACCACGGTAATAGCATTGATGTAAGAAAAGGCCTTCCTGTCAAAATTCTGGCTGGTAATATATTCTATACTTTGCCATTTAGTAAGCATATTTACCTCATTGCCCACCTTTACATTGCCAGCGACAGCACCAATATCTTCGTTGGCAAAATGTCTTACCAGCAAGCTGAGGGCATCAGGCAAGAGATTGGTATCGGCATCTATGCAAAGCAGATATTCAGCGTCGGTGTGCTCTATGCCGAAGTTAAGCGCTGATGCTTTACCGCCATTGGGTTTAGTATAGACCAATACCCGATCGTTACCTTTAAATGCTTCAGAAACAACCTGGTATGTACTATCCTTACTACCGTCATCCACGAAGATGATATTGAAATTAGAATAGTCGCTCTTTAGTAAATTACGAATAGACTTAACGGCATTTATTTCTTCATTATAAGCCGGCACTATAATACTAACTAATGAATTACCCGGCAGTGTCAGTATCTTTTCTTTCTTTTCTTTTACAAACTCTTTTAAGGCGAAATACAACATCACTAAAATACGACCTATAGACAGTACGATACATACAACAAACAGCCAGAATAAAATTTGTCCGCCCCAGAAACCAAGCTCAGCAGCGTAGTAGTTAAGCTGTACCAGGTAATAATCGCTGGTTCTGGGAACTACAGGCATCAGGTTTTCCTTCTTCTCATTCACCAGGTCGGCAACTGTAGTGAAAGTGTAGCCTTTATCTTTGAAGTACTTAATAATTCGTGGCAATGCCTTAACAGTTGCTTCGCGGTCACCACCTGCATCGTGCAGCAAAATGATGCTACCCTTGTCCTGCTGGCGTATGACGCGGGCATAAATACTGTCTGCTGATACACCAGGTTCCCAATCTTCAGGATCTATGGATTCGCCAACAGTGAGATAATTATATTGTTTGGACAAAGCTACCGGTATCAGTTCCTGCAAAGTTTCAGGCTCGGAGTCTGCATTGAAAGGTGCGCGGAACAATACAGTAGAATGACCGGTGATGCACTCCAGTAGCAAGCGTGTTGCGCTCAATTCAAGAATAGCTCGCTGATGGCTCACCTCAGCCATATTGGGATGGGTGAAGGTATGACTGCCAATTTCGTAGCCTTCATTATAGATACGCTTAACTAAGGGAATATTGTTTTCCGCATTGATGCCGATCATAAAGAAGACAGCCGGCACATGCTCACGCGCAAGTATTTCCAGTATTTCCCTGGTATATTTCGGGTCAGGACCATCATCAAACGACAGGACCATTTTTTTTGGCTTCTGTCCATATTTTTTTACTACGAAACCTGATGGCATGCTGAGATAATTCTCTTCACTTATCAGCATTTCAGAAGTATCCAGTTCAGTTTTTATTACACCATCTCTTGGTACGCTCAGTACATCCAATATTTCGCCTTCGCCTATGTAGTCCACATCATTCGTGGCTTCCACGTAGTGCATTTTGTTAAAGTCGAAAGTGTCGAGGGCGGCTTTGCTAAAGTCTTTATTATAAAATTTCCAGATGCGATTATCCTCTGAACCAAGGCGCCAGAGCGCAACCCCTGCTATGCCATATTCTGCGGCAAAACGTAAGGTATTGAAATTGGTGGCGGCATCGGTAAAGTAAACCCTGTGCGTAACGCTATCTTCATCACGATAGCTATACGTAAGATTATAAGTATCGTTATCGAAGTCAACTGTGGCATCTTTATCAGAAGCAATACTTAACGCTTCCTCATAGCTTCTGTCAACTGCCTTACCACCTTCAGGCCAGTCGTAGCCATAAGCAGCAATAGCTAATACCAGCTTTTCCTGCGGTATATCTTTAACGGCATCATCTACTGCAGCCTCTATCCATTTTTGGCTGGAAACAGGCCCCGGGCTTCCCTCTGCGCTATACTGATCGTAAGCCATGAGGAAGATGTAATCATTATACTTTGAAAGTTCTTTTAAATCATAGTCTTCATTAAATGGTGAAACATCCTGCGTAACTAACAATCCATATTTATGAAAGCGCGTGTATAGCTCTTTCATAAATGAAATAAAATATTCGTTCTTTTCTTCCTGTAGCTCTTCAAAATCTACATTAATACCGGCAAAATGGTTTTTTTGAACCATTTTAAGCACGTCATTAATAAGTCTTTCCTTTTTTGCGGGGTCATGGAGAATGCGACTAACAGACTCGCCATGAAAATCATCCTTATCGTAGTTCGACAATACGGGGATGGTACGAACACCCGAGGCTTTAATGAGCTTCTGCCCCCGATCGTCAATATTAATGTATGCGGTATCTGCCTTTGAGTCAATAAATATCTCTTCAGGCAATATCATGTTAAGCTTGTTGATATTGTTCTTCAGGGAAAAGTATGATTGCAGATCCCATGCTACATAAAATGCGGAACGCACAGGCGCAGCAAAGGTTTTATGCAGACTATCGGCCTTGCTTACATAGCTGATCCTACCCTTTTTGTTAATACCAGGTGGACGGCCGCCATGTTTAAGATTCTCGTTGATATACTTTCTGAAACCCTGAAATTCTTTATTGATCTTAGTTTCCTGCAGCAGGGCATGCTTATTGGGGTCTAGTATTGCTTTGTACTGTTCGTTTTCATTCTTCAGCTGCGGAAGACCAGGGGTATACAGACGCCAAAGAGCGAGCCCGATAATGATGATCAGCAATAAAAAGAGGAAAAACAAAATCCTCATAGACCACTTAAATCGTTGCCAGCGTGTGGGAGATTTTGCTAAAAAAACTTGCTTATGTGTTGTCATATGAAAACTGCAACAATACAGAGCGATACTATGTAAGCCTTAATACCATTGCATTTGCAGCTGTAAATATACTATCAGTATTGTACATATAAAAAGCCGGCAATTATTATACCGGCTTTATTAAAGATATGTTATAATACTATTTACATGTCATTTCTCTTAATACTGCAGCCTATAGACCTGGTAACTCTTGGATCAATAGGCGTATTTGCGAGCATATGATCAACAGCTTCTTTTATGTAAAAGTGCTTAGAGCTTGGCGGGTCTGATGGGTTATCTTCCAATGCACCTTTATAAACTAACTTTCCTTCCCCGTTAAATAAAAAGACTTCCGGGGTATGAGTAGCCCCATAGATATCAGCAAGCATAGAACCCTGGTCCATGACATAAGGAACGGTGTATTGCTGACGATGATAATAGTCTTCCATAGCCATAGGCGAATCTTCGTCAGCGCGCTGGGCCTCATTTGAGTTTACCACTATCATCCCAATACCTTTCTCTTTAGCGTACTTCATTATCTCTTTTGTATGCTGCTGAGCCTTTACTACATAAGGACAAGTATTGCAGGAGAACATGAGAATAAGTCCCTGTTTAGTTGCGACATCGCTTAGGGAAACCATTTCATCCTTCCCAGCTACACGCATTTTTTGGTGTTCAGCGCGCATTGTAGCACCAATAGGCAAATCCTCTACACGATGATGATGCAAGTCAGCCAAAGCTGCAGCTTTAGATGTTTCACCAGATTTTATATTTGGCTTTGCTTTCCTATTGGCCTTCTGTGCCTGTGCAAAATTTACAGACACGCATAAAATAAGGGCAAATATGCTAAGCGTTAATTTTTTCATGTCATTTTTTTTAAAGGTAGGTATTTATAAATTTCGATAATTCACAATTATTTCTAAATATTACTTCCTATCAAGACTGATATTTTCGTCCCCCGGTTGGTATGGTAAATAGGAAATAATAAATTGAAACATTTCATCTATTGACTTCATGCTGCCATCCCTGTCGCGCACCAGTTGAGGTGGATTGAATGGATTATTCGGATTATTGGTCGTGTTATCATACACCCCCTCTGCAATAATGGTGCTGCCTTTAGGAATCTTCACCATCTTTTTAAAAGTATAGAAATATTGCCAATTAAAATCCCAACGTGGGATAGAAATTAGCCGAATAGTATCACCATCGGGATTTATGGCATAGGCTTTAAAGCTTTTTCCCAGCAGGTGCATATGAGGATTAATAGTGACGATGGAAATATCTATAGGTACAGTGAAACGGCTGGTGACATGCTTAACCGTGTTGGGCTGGATAATCAGATCCGGCTCAACCGGAGATATGCCGAGCGTACCTAGCTGAAATTCCTGCAAGGGCCGTGAAGGTGGTAATTTAGAAAAGAAG
>JBQCEX010000038.1:0-4961 GCA_051959855.1 Flavipsychrobacter sp.
GATGGTCCTTAATATTATCCAATTCTATCACAATAAAGGGCTGGTGCAACAAGTCGAGGTTTTCCGTCGCGTTCAGCAGGTAGTCGAACTCTCCACCTTTGTAAAAAGGTCGCAGCACATAGAGGAAATTGTCCACGTCAAAATCCCTGTCTTTTACTTTATGGCCTTTGAGCACTTCAACATAGCTGGACTCCAGGTATTCGTAGAAACTGTTGAAGCAGGGAAATATCTCCGAATCCGCTTCAAGGTGTTTGTAATAACCTGAAAGTGCGTTTGATAAGGCCACATACTCACTGCGGTTGAAACTGTCATGTTCCTGTTTCCATAAGGCGATCAGCAATGATTTAAGGCTTTCCGTCTTTTCGGTATCAAGCAGCGTACCATCGGCTAAATAAAATGGATTGAACTTAATAGGGTTGTCCTCTGAATAAGTGAAATAGTACCCGCCGAGTGACTCACAAAGCCCAAGGTAACTGCCACCTATATCTACGGTAACGCAGTGCGCCCCCTGGGTGTAAAGGCTGTGAAGCATATGGTTAACGGTCATGCTTTTCCCGCCGCCAGAGGTGCCGCAAACTAATGTCCCCATATTGCTGGTGATACCTGCTTTCCGGGGCGCATCATAAAGGTCAATATAGAGCGGACGCGAAGAGAGGCGGTCACAAAACCGTATGCCTTCTGCTGCTGAAGCGCTACGTGGGCTCCCTTCTGATGTGATAAAACATGCGGCTTGTTCAAGGAAAGTGTCGAATGTATCATTCATCGGGAAATCTGCACTGTTGCCCGGTATCCCCGCCCAGAATATCTGGGGCGCACCCACCGTTTCCTCCTTCGCAATCGCGTCCATCTGTGCAAAGGCGGACGCAACCTGGTTCCTGATCGCTTTAATTTCCTGTTTGTCCTCCGTCCAGGTCAGCACATTGAAATGAGCTTTGACCGCTAAGCGCTGGGCCGAGATCGCCTCGTTCAAGAAATCATTGACCGAATCCCTTGATAAGGCATTCTCACGGCTATAGGCAGCGAGTGACTGCAGGCGCAGCTTTTTTTGTTCCAGCTTTTTTAAGGTCTGTGGCGCATCATCGATAAATAGATACTGGTTGTACAGGTGATCGAAAGGCAATAGTTGTCCTAAGGCACTGGCAAAGCCAATACTGAACTTCGTCTTATCGGTACAGTATTTTTCATAATTGATCCTGCTGCCGCACAATGCCGGAAGATCGTCTGCGTCACTAAGGGTATAGACCTGGCAATTCTTACTGCCCACACATATCTCCGGTTCAAATTGTATATCACTTAACATAAAATGAACGGGATTTTCAGAAAGCTGGCAGTACTGTTCAACGATACCTTTTGTGCCCCTTTCACTTGATAAAGCACGGTTACTTAATTGTTCCAGTTTAAAATAGCCGGGGTCCTCTAATAAATGTCTGAACTGGCTGCAGGCATTAAGAAACTGCTGCAACAATGCGGGATTGATCGTTTGCTCAGCGACCAGGTTGCGGCGCAGAAGGTTACTGAACAAGGAACTGCCCGCACGGCGTCCTTCGGGTTTCTTTGTCAAGTATATGTAACAGGTATGATTCAGATATTTACGTCCCGAAAAATATTTATCTGCAGCCTGATGCAGGAAATCACCCTGCTCCACAGCTACAGGCATATACCGGGACTGCAGGAACCAATCCTGCTTATGAAACACTGTAAACCTGGGCAGCATCCGGATCGCTTTAATCCAGGCCTGGTGTATCGTTTCGTAGTCATCGTTGCTGAGTGAAAAGATCTCAGGCAATTGCACTTTAAAGGCAACAGTGATATCTCCCTGCCGGGACACGATACAGTTATGTTCTACCGCCAACAATGGCAACAAATCCTCCATCCGCTTTTCCATACGCTCTTGCTTTGTTGGTTTAGTCTATAAATGCTTTCCGCTTCTTTTCTTTTTTTGTACCGTTTGACTTTTGTTGTTTTGCTGTGCCGTCATTCGATCTCTGTCCAGGGTGAAAGGGATGCGTTCCGCTTTAAGTTTTGTTTGTATCGGGAACTCCCTTAACAGTTCGAAATCTTTTAAGCCATATTGCCGCGCAACACCTACCGGGTCTAATTTCAGCTCATTGGGTATCGAGGTCAACACAAGCTCTCCCGGTATGTGGTTGATATCCGGCTGGGGCCGACAAATATTATGGGCCTGCCTGTGAGAGAGAAAAAGATATTGTTCGCCGTTCTCAGAAAGCTCCATATTGCTAAAGCGAAGACAGTTAAAAGGGGCCTCTGTCTCTCTTAATTCTTTAAGCCGCCAGTCTATGGTAAAATCGCTGCCTTCAATTTCAATATGCGGTAGTTCTCCCACAAGCCGCCTGACCAGCAGTTCATCGGCCAGGTAAAAACCCCAATTGTGCTCCGTTGAGGCAAGATTATAATCTGCTAATTTATTGGGCGAAATTTCATTATTGACTAATACATCCTCCGGTATCACTAAGTGAAATGCATCGTTACTGATCGCGCCATTTGCAATCGGCACTTTACCAATACCTATAAGCTCCCTGCTAATAAAGCAACTACAATAGCCGTCTTGATGATTCAGCTCATCGAAGCGTATGACTATCGTGTTATCGGAGTAACGCCTGAATGCTTTTGCATCAAGATCTATTATAAAAGGGGTATTATCGATCAAAATGCCCGGCAGCATCTTTCTAATTTCCTTTTCCATCTACTTCCTTGTTTAATGAGAATACTTTCCTGCTGCGCAGCTTAATATGTTTCGGCACCTGCCTGCGGGCGGCGGCTTTCATCATTCCATGCTGACCATATTTGCGGCTCATAGCATACACTTTCATGAATAGCATAGTACCTGCGCCCAATACAATTCCTATACAGATAAGCGGGTAAATGCCAATGATGTAACAGATCGCAAAAACGATTACCAATGCCACCAGACCGCCACCCAGGTACCATATATATTGTGCTTTCAGTCCTTTGAACTCTATGCTCTTGTTGATTCCCCTGTTGATATTATACACACTGTTTCCCATGATCATCGTTTAAAGGCCCATCGATCTTCTTTTTGTTCGCTGCGGGATCATTGCCAGTGACAATTTCCCTTTTTGTTGTTGTTCATTTACCACGGGCGTCATCCTGACCACAAATGCATCTGCCGGACTTTGAACTTCCTGCTGTTCAATTGCTGTATTAAACAGCCCGTTCTCATTTATCTTCCTTGATTGGATGTTGATAGCAATCTCCCGCTCCAGTTTTGAAAGCTGCAGTTTCATGTCGGATAGTTCCTTTTCCTTTTCAAAGGGCTTTTGAACCATCTGCTCCAGCAAGGGAATTTCGCGCTCCAGTTCCTGCCGTTTCTACTCGTATTTTTCAACTAAACTATCCACCCGGTCGATTGCGTTCAGGAAATGCCTGGCTGCCAGCTTGGGATTGTCAAGGTTAGGGTGCCCCTGGTTATAGGTATATTTTATGCCGCTTTCAGGACGCTCCGCATAAAACGTATTGTAATTACGTGAAACCAGCCTTCCATCCAGTTCTGTCATTTCCGTATGTTGCCGGATATGCAATTGAAAACCATATAATGACCCTATTTCACTAGCAGTGCCAGGTATCCACTTATGGTACAGGGCAATTATTTGCTTGCCAACCTTTTCCGCATCTGCCGCTTCATAGCCTTTCAGCCGGATCGGATTTAATTTCGAGCCATCGGTCCCATAGCTTAGCTGGCCCTTATAGATTTGCTGATCTGCTCTTAGCCGCTGCAACAGGTCGATTGTATTAATGTGCTCCGCAGTTACTATTTCAAGATGTTGCCGGGTCCTGGATTGTTCTTTGTAATGCGACTTCTTTAGGCTCTCAAGGACGGCAATCTTTTTTTCCATGCGGGATTTTTCCAGCAGGCTGGTATCTCCGGATAATATGGCGATGTACTCAGAAAAGTTCATGCCGCTTTTTTCATCTATCGCCCCTTCATCTATTGACCGGATGTTTAGCTCGCAATTCTTCATCTGGCTGATGAAGGTTTGCTTGTTCTTCAGGAGGTTGAATTTGTAGTTGTCCAATGATTGCTCCGTGGCATAAATAAAGTTCAGCACCTGGTTATTATAATGGGTCTTTGCCAGCCAGTTGCCCTGCCGGGCACCCCTGCCATTGCGCTGCTCCAGCTCTGATGGCTTCCAGGGTATGTCCAGATGATGGGTAGCAATCACACGCTCCTGTACATTCAGCCCGGTACCGGCCTTCTCGGTGCTGCCGATCAATACGCGGATCTGGCCTTTATTCATTTTGCGGAAGAGCTCGGGGCGTTTCTTATCGCTCCAGTCATGGATGAATGTTATCTCATGGGCAGGCAGTCCAAAATCAGTTACCAGCTTTTCCTTTAGTGCGTCATACAGGTTGAACTCGTTTGCCTTGGGTGTGCCTATATCGCAAAAAATGATCTGCGTACCTTTATTCAGGTTGCTATCGGAGTAGATCGTAGCTACCGTGCGGGCGCACACATTGACCTTATTCTCCGGATGATCGCTATATTCTTCAGATATAAGTCGCATATCTGTAGCCATCTTCTTGGCATAATTCGTAGCGATGAGCATCCGCCCTTTATCCTCTTCCGGCGTAAGCCGTCCCCGTCCGATAAGCGTACCGTCACCTGTGCGGGCAAATTCCATCAGCTTTTGTATAAATGCCTGTTGTTCCGCAGAAGGCTTAATATTGACCAGCTCTTCTTTAAGGGCCGGCTTAGCGAGATTGATGTGCTGCGCAGTTTTGTAATCGGTTATCTCGTTATAGAAAAGTGCGAGTTCAGGAACTTTTATAAAATGGCGGAAACGTTCTTTGGCAATGATCTCATTGGTCACTGAGAATTCAAAATCGGTAGTCTTCTTAGCAAATACCGCCGCCCAGGCATCAAAGTTCTGGATGCATTGACGCTCCATTTCCTTTGGCCTGAGGTCTTTGAAAATCAAATA
>JBQCEX010000039.1:0-2802 GCA_051959855.1 Flavipsychrobacter sp.
GACCTAAACCTCGAATCATTTTCGAATTCTTCCAATATTTTAGGAAACAATGCAGTATCTCTTAGCGCAAGTAAAATACTTTGATAAGTATGTGGAAAATGTAATTTAAACCTTTCGTAATAGCTGCTTTCCTGACCTAAAGAACAATATTCTCTTGATAAACTATAGAATTCCGCATTTAGTGAATCAATTGTAGATGCAATATTCCTATTCATAATCTTCAAATTGCCGATATATACAAATGAAGATTGATGATTATGAAATGATAAACTTGCCGAAGTTCTACTTCCAAAATCATCCCAATTACTAAATTGCAATACAAAACACGGATATTGTGTTGGAGTTATTTGATATGGAAAAATGGGGATTGTATTTTCAACAATATCAATATCCAAATTAGATATTTCATTTTGATTTCTTACTTTGAATACTGGTAGACCTTCAAAATAATCCGTAAGAGCAAGCTTTACATTCTCACCATCTAAATCGCGGTTAATAAACTCTGCATACAATAAAATACCATCTTTGGAATATCTAGTTTCAGGATGAACAATCGTCTCCAAGAAAACAATAAAATTGTTTTCATCCTCTAGCAATTTCAATCTAGTTAAATATAAATATTCGTCATCCCAATCTGAATTATTAATTATATGTTGATAAATATCATCATATGCGTTGGAGAATCTAGAATCTTCTGATGGCATCGCTCTTAACGGCCATATTTTTTGGAGAAACAACATCACCTTATCTTCATCTTTATATTTTCCTAAATAATCAGAATGAGAAGTAATATCATTAAATATTGAGAGCCTTTTAATTGTATTTATCAAGGATTCTAATTTTTCTATAAAGAACGAAATAAAACAATTTAATTTATTATTTGCCCCGTGAAAAATACCCCGTTGGGCATAGTGTTTCATTACGTCCATACAAAAGCCATCTCCTGATTGGCATCATAACTGCAAGATAGTTCCCACAGCCCAACCTATTCCACCACATTATCTCCTAAGCTCAATCTCCTCCTCCGCCCTATCTCCTCCAGGAAATAAGCATCGTGCGATACTACTATCAGCGTGCCTTTGTAATCATTAATAGCCGCAGTTAGTATCTGTACATTTTGTATATCCAGGTTGTTCGTTGGCTCGTCCATTATTATCAGGTCCGGCGCTTTATTGCCCAGGGTAAGGCAGCAAAGTATCAGGCGCATCCGCTCGCCGCCACTCAGCGCGGCGCAGGGCTTATCCCAATACTCTTTGGTAAACAGGAAATGCGTTAGCCTGCTCTTTAGCTCGTGCTCCTCTATATGTGCCGTATTGTACTGCTGCGCCTGTTCATACACGCTGAATCCATTATCCACCAGCGAGTAATCCTGGTCAATATAGATAGCCTTAAGATCAGTCCTTTGTATAGTGCCGCTTGCAGGTAGCAATTCCCCCAGCAGCATCTTTATCAGCGTGGTTTTCCCTGCCCCATTTGCGCCGGCTATAGTTAGCCGTTCCCCGCTGCTTATCTCAAAGCTCAGTGATTACTTCCACAGCAGCCGGCCATTATAGCCATAGTTAATATCCTTCGCCCGTATTAAGATCTTACCACTATGCAGTGCAGAGGCATCAAAGCCCAGTTTCATCTTGTCCTTATCCGGCAGTTCTTTTCGCAGCTCATGTACATCCTTGCTTATAGCAGCAGTTTTCTCTGCATGCACATCCTTCATGCGTGCCGTACTGTTCTCTGCAGCATTGCGCATCAGGTGCTGCATTATGGTAGGCATTCCTGCTTTCTCCTGCTTCTTCCGCCCGCGCGCATCCTGCTTTTGCTGTCGCTCCATACCTTGCCTTTCTACTTCCTTAGCCTTGCGCAGGGTCTTCTCCTTGCTGCGCAGGTCTTCGCTCAGCGCATTAGCGGCTATGGCTTTTTGCTCCGCATAAAACTCATAATTGCCTCCATAAGTAGTGATGCCGTTCCTGCTCAACTCACATACTGTAGGTAAGAGGTTCAGCAAGGTCCGGTCATGGCTCACCACCACCAGCGCCTGGTTAGCAGTTTGTATATACTCATACAGCATTGCCCTGCTCTCCCTGTCCAGGTGATTGCTCGGCTCATCCATCAGCACTATCTCCGGCGTGTGAATGGCAATGCCTGCCAGGAAAACCTTTGTCTTCTGCCCGCCGCTTAGCGTGCTCATGCTGCGGCTCAGGTCTATATCGTCCAGCCCCCACCGGGCCAATGCATCATTGCATCGCTCCTCTATGCCCCAGTCATCATCCAGCAGGTTGAAGTTTTCTACGGAAGCATCGCCATCTGTTATCGCCTTCAGTGCATGCAGCTTATCTGCCACTCGTAGCGCTTCAGCTACCGTCAGTTCATTATACTGACCAAATATTTGCGGGATATAGTACGGTTCAGCATCAGTTTTAACCGTACCCTCAAAAGGCCGCAGTCTGCCCGCCATTATTTGCAGCAATGTAGATTTGCCAACCCCGTTATTGCCTATCAGCGCAATTTTATCCTGCCTGTTAACACTCAGGTTAAGGTGTTGAAATAATATGTCTTTATCAGGATGTGCGTATCCAATATCTTGTAGTAATAGCATGAAAATTCTTTCAGGAAAGTAAACAATACAACACCCGGCAAACCCGGCGTCTTATTATGTCTATTGAAAGAAATCTACTACATGGACACTTTAGAATTGAACTGCAAAGATACAAACAAAAAGAAAATAAGAAGTGTACTACTTAGGATATACAAACCCTGTTTCCTGCTCCTTTGTCTTTATGGGACGCACCTCAATACTGGCAGTAGGAA
>JBQCEX010000040.1:0-6531 GCA_051959855.1 Flavipsychrobacter sp.
AGATCTTAATGACCTGTACAGAAGGGTGATCATCAGAAATAACAGGTTGAAGAGATTGTTAGAGATCAAGGCACCTGAGGTGATCCTGCGTAACGAAAAACGTATGCTGCAGGAAGCTGTTGACTCTCTGTTTGATAACAGCCGTAAGTCAAACGCTGTAAAAGCTGAGGGTGGACGTGCACTGAAATCACTTTCTGATGTACTGAAAGGTAAACAAGGTCGTTTCCGTCAAAACCTGCTTGGTAAACGTGTTGACTATTCCGGTCGTTCGGTTATCGTGGTAGGTCCTGAAATGAAATTGCATGAGTGCGGTTTACCTAAAGATATGGCTGCTGAATTGTTCAAGCCGTTTATCATACGTAAGCTGATAGAAAGGGGTATAGTAAAAACTGTAAAGAGCGCGAAGAAGCTTGTGGAACGCAAAGAAGCAGTGGTTTGGGATATCCTGGAAAATGTACTGAAAGGACACCCGATCATGCTAAACCGTGCCCCAACACTTCACCGTTTATCAATACAGGCATTCCAGCCTAAACTGATAGAAGGTAAAGCAATACAGCTGCACCCGCTGGTATGTTCTGCGTTCAACGCCGACTTTGATGGTGACCAGATGGCCGTACACGTGCCACTGAGCCATGCTGCCATACTGGAAGCACAGTTGTTAATGCTTGCTTCTCATAACATCCTTAACCCGCAGAATGGTACGCCAATTACCCTGCCTTCACAGGACATGGTGCTTGGTTTGTATTACATTACCAAGGCTAAAAAATCCACACCTGAAGAACCTGTAAAAGGTGAAGGCAAGGCATTCTACAGCTTCGAAGAAGTATTGATAGCTTATAATGAAGGCCGCGTAGATATGCATGCTAACATCAAGGTAAAAGCTGATGTGCGTGATAAGGATGGTGAGATAAAAAGGGAATTAATAGATACAACTGTTGGTCGTGTAATATTCAACCAATTTGTACCTAAAGAAAATGGCTATGTTAACGCATTGCTGACTAAAAAGTCACTTCGTGAAATCATTGGCCAGATACTGAAAAACACAAACATACCTAAGACTGTACAGTTCCTTGATGATATCAAAACATTAGGTTTCCGTACGGCCTTCCGTGGTGGTTTGTCGTTCAATATTGCTGACCTTACCATTCCACTGGTGAAAGAAGAACTGGTGCAAGCAGCACAGGATGAAGTGGATGAAGTATGGGAAAACTATAACATGGGTCTTATTACGAACAACGAACGTTACAACCAGGTAATTGATATCTGGTCTCGCGTGGATACACGTGTAACAGAAACGCTGATTCGTGAAATGGCAGCAGACAAGCAGGGCTTCAACTCTGTGTACATGATGCTTGACTCAGGTGCGCGTGGTTCTAAACAACAGGTAAAACAGCTTGCTGGTCTCAGAGGTCTGATGGCTAAACCACGTCGTAGTGGTTCTTCAGGTTCTGAAATCATTGAAAACCCGATCCTTTCAAACTTTAAAGACGGGCTGAGCGTATTGGAATACTTCATTTCTACGCACGGTGCGCGTAAAGGTCTTGCGGATACCGCCCTTAAAACAGCGGATGCCGGTTACCTGACACGTCGTCTGGTGGACGTTGCACAGGATGTGGTGATCAATGAAGAAGATTGCGGTACACTGCGTGGTATAGCAACAACTGCACTGAAGGATAATGAAGAAATAGTAGAGCCACTGTATGATCGTATACTTGGCCGTACTTCTCTGCATGATGTATTCGATCCGCTGACAGAAGAACTGATCGTTGCTGCTGGCGCTGAAATAACTGAAGATGTAGCTAAGCTTATAGAAGACAGTGTAATAGACACAGTAGAAATACGTTCTGTGCTTACCTGCGAAAGCCGTCGTGGTGTGTGCTCTAAATGCTATGGTAAAAACCTGGCTACCGGTTACATGGCTCAGAAGGGTGATGCGGTAGGTATAATAGCAGCACAGTCCATCGGTGAACCTGGTACACAGCTTACACTTCGTACCTTCCACGTGGGTGGTGTTGCGGGCTCATCTGCAATCGAATCTCAATTAAGTGCAAGGTTTGACGGTACCATACAGTTCGACGGTCTGCGTACAACAGAATATACAGATGCTGAAGGTGAACAACAGGTAGTAGTAATAGGCCGTACTGGTGAAGTGCGTATAGTAGATGTAGCTAACGACCGACTGCTGATCACAAACAATATCCCTTACGGTTCTATACTGAAAGTTACCAACGGACAGAAAGTAAGCAAGGGCGATGTGATCTGTACATGGGATCCGTTTAACGCTGTGATCATCTCTGAAATAACCGGTAAGGTACAGTTCGATAATGTTATTGAAGGTGTTACTTTCCGTGAAGAAGCAGATGAACAAACAGGTCACCGCGAAAAAGTGGTTATTGAAACTAAGGATAAAACAAAGATCCCTGGTATCATAATAAAAGGCAAGGATGAGAAATCATACAACCTTCCGGTTGGTTCTCACATAGTGGTAAGCGTCGACGAATCTGTTCACAACGGACAGGTACTTGTTAAAATACCACGTGTGATGGGTCGTAGCCGAGACATTACGGGTGGTCTGCCACGTGTAACTGAATTGTTTGAAGCACGTAACCCTAGCAACCCGGCCATCGTTGCTGAAATAGATGGTGTTGTTGCCTTTGGTAATGTGAAACGTGGTAACCGCGAAATAATAGTAGAATCACGTGAAGGTCTTGTAAAGAAATACCTTGTTCCGCTGACACGCCACATCATGGTGCAGGATGGTGACTTTGTGAAGGCAGGTACGCCGCTTTCTGATGGTGCAACTACACCGGGCGATATCCTTTCAATAAAAGGCCCATTCGCTGTTCAGGAATACCTGGTAAATGAAATACAGGAAGTATATCGTTTGCAGGGTGTTAAGATCAACGATAAGCACATTGAAGTGATCGTTCGCCAGATGATGCGTAAGGTGACTATCATTGATCCGGGAGATACTAAGTTCCTTGAGGATGATACAGTAGATAAATTTGACTTCCAGGTAGAAAATGACTGGATATTCGATAAGAAAGTAGTGACTGAAGCAGGTGATTCTGAAAAGATGCACCCTGGCCAGATTGTTACACTTCGCGAAATACGTGAAGATAACAGCTTACTGCGTCGTGCAGATAAGAAGCTGGTGGAATATCGTGATGCAAATCCTGCTACATCAGCTCCATTGCTGCTTGGTATCACTAAGGCATCATTGGGTACGCATAGCTGGATATCTGCAGCTTCCTTCCAGGAAACAACCAAAGTGCTGTCACAGGCTTCTATCAACGGTAAAAGCGATGACTTGCTCGGTCTGAAAGAAAACGTTATCACAGGTAACCTGATACCAGCGGGTACCGGTATGCGTGACTTTGATGACATGGTAGTTGGTTCTAAGGAAGAATACGAACTGCTGATGGCCAACCGTGATGTGCTTCAGTTTGACGAAGAAGAATAAATTGGACTTAACTGTAAATATGAAGGCCGCTCAAAAGAGCGGCCTTTTTTGTGTAATCTGTATTTATGATTATTTACCTGATGGCACAAAATTGAGTACTGCTGAATTCATGCAATAGCGTAAGCCTGTAGGCTTAGGGCCATCATTAAATACATGCCCTAAATGGGCACCGCAGCGTGCACACTTTACTTCGGTCCGTTCCCCATCCCTGTCGGTATTTTCTACTACGCTTTTACTATTGGCAGGACGATAGAAACTTGGCCAACCGGTACCGCTATCAAATTTTGCGGTAGAGTAAAACAAAAGATGACCACAGCAGGCACAGTAGTAGGTACCTGGTTTGTAAGTTTCTGCGTACTTACCTGTAAATGCACGCTCAGTACCTTCTTCCCGGGCAATATAATATTCTGCAGGTGTTAATAACTTGTGCCATTGCTCATTGCTGAGCTTTAAAGGTCTGTTGTCAGTATGCGAATAGTATGGATTTGATTTCTGTTTTTGTTTGAGATGAACGTCTATTTGTGCCCATACAATATATCCGCTAATGCATAGCAGGAGCAATAGTGCTATTTTCTTAATGTTCAACATGATAATGATATTTTAAAGTGTAACAATAGATACGATAGGCATATAATAGCGGATTTGTTAAAGATTAAATTATGGTAAAAATGAGCGCAATGGCATAGTTTTTAACTATTGGATAAAAAATAGAGAACATCATGAAACGGATTTTAACCTCGATAGTTTGTATTGCATTGGCAACTACTATTTTACCATCTTGCGTATCTAAAAAGAAACTATATGCTGCAAGAGCGGAAGCAAGAGACCTTCGCGAGCAAAATATGCGTAAAGATGATATGCTGCACGCAGACCAGGATACTATAGACAAACTGAGAAGTAATGTATATGCCCTGGGCGATGTATACCAAAGTACAAGTAATGAGCTGCACATGACTAAAGAGCAGATTGCTGCGCAACGTGAACGGATGAGAGAGTTACAGCAATATATTGATCAACAGCAAAAGGCTACCGAAAATCTTAGAAGGAAAATAGCAGATGCACTGGTGGGCTTTAATACAAGCGACTTGACAGTAACGGTAAAAAATGGTCGTGTATATGTGAGTATGCAGGAAAGCCTGTTATTCCCCTCTGGCAGTGCTGTAGTAAACCCAAGAGGTAAAGAAGCGTTGGCCAAGGTAGCAGGTGTGTTAAATACAAGCAGGGATATTAACGTTGATGTAGAAGGTCATACAGACAGTGTGGCTATCCACAATAAAATGTATCCTGATAACTGGGCGCTGAGTACTGCACGTGCTACAGCCATTGCGCGTATATTGATTGATGACTACAGTGTAGCCCCTAATCGTGTAATAGCCAGCGGCCGCAGTAAATATGATCCGGTGGCAAGCAATGATAGTCCGGGCGGACGAGCATTAAACCGCCGTACAGAAATAATATTGGAACCTAAATTGGATGAGCTGATGCACATAATGGCTCCGGCTACAGCAACAGCTAGTGGTAAATAAATTTTAATTGAATGATTAAGCAGCACAGGATACTGTGCTGCTTTCGTTTTACATCATTCTTCCTATATTTATACAAATAGTATTGTCCAATGAAATTCAAGTCAAAACCATATAGATATTACTTTTTAGGCGGAATAGTAGTTATACTAATTGTTAGCTTGTTTTCGTTTTGCAAAGCAGGCAATTCGCCGGAGAATGGCTTTGAACCCAAGCCACAATATAAATGGTATCCACCTGCTTTACCACCTGCTATCGATTTTGCGGGTGAGCGAGTGCCACTTGATAGATGGGATGTGAGGGAACGATTGGATAGAGAACTTATTACAAACGTTTACCAGCACGGATCGATTTTGCTTATTTTGAAACAAAGCACACGCTATTTCCCTGCTATTGAACCTATACTTAAGGCAAACGGCGTACCGGATGATTTTAAATTCCTTTGTGTGGCGGAGAGCTCGCTGCAGCCACAAGCTCAATCTGCTGTTGCCGCAGCAAGCCTTTGGCAGTTTATGAAGGATACTGCACCCCGCTACGGACTGCAAGTAGATAATGAAGTAGATGAACGTTATAATTTCAAGAAGTCAACTGAGGCAGCCTGCAAATATTTTAAGGAGGCCTACTCAAAACTAGGTACATGGACTGCGGTGGCGGCATCCTATAACTGCGGATTAGCAGGCTATGCCAAGCAAGCAGAATTTCAAAAAGCAACAAATTATTATGACCTTGCCTTTCCTGAAGAGACAAATAGGTATGTTTACCGTATTCTTGCATTGAAATATATTCTCAATCACCCAAGTTTTTTTGGGTTCATGGTATCGGCAAGTGATGGTTATAAACCAATAAAGACCAAAGTAATAGTAGTGGATAAAAGCATAGACAATCTTGCAGAGTTTGCCTCAGCAAATGGCAGTAACTATAAAATGCTTAAACTATTGAATCCCTGGCTGCGTGCACATACCCTTACTGTGAAGAACGGTAAAACTTATGAGATAGAGTTGCCGGTAGCTAACCAGTAATAAGGTGCTATAATAATTGTTTGATTTTCATTAGCTTTAATAAAATCTTTCGCATGCGCATATTGCGTGCCGTTATTCTTCTAATCTTAACAATAGGATTCGTTTACCTGCTAAACAATCCCATAGGACCATTGCCGGCTTTAGGTAGTCTACTTGATCCCGTAAATGGCTGTTGGGCGAATGCCGAACCTGTAGATGCGAATTTTACCGAACATATACAGCTAAAAGGTTTAGATAAACCTGTTACTGTATGGTTTGACGACAGGATGGTAGCCCATGTGCATGCTACTGATAACTATGACTTATATTTTGCTGAAGGCTATATACATGCATATTTCCGCCTGTGGCAGATGGATATGGAAACAAGGGCTGCAGCAGGGAGAATAAGCGAAGTGGCAGGAGCAAAAGCGCTAAAATTTGACCGTACGCAAAGACGCAAGGGAATGGTATTTGGAGCGGAGAACTCATTGCAGGCAATAGAGGCTGATCCACGAACTAAAGAAATGCTGGATGCCTATACGGCTGG
>JBQCEX010000041.1:0-2568 GCA_051959855.1 Flavipsychrobacter sp.
CAAACACAAAGAACTTGTGTTAATGGCATCCATTATGATTAACTCGAAGAAGTGGCATTTAAAGAAGGAACGGGAAACTTGGATTAGAACACTGGATTATATTCAGCAGGAAAATGTTTTCCTGAAAAATTATCTTGCCGATATTATTAAAGATGATATCAAACCGGATATGCTGGAGCAGGCGGAATATTTCCAGAACCAGTTTATCAATAAAGACGCTGTTATAGCTTTATTACGCTATGATATAGCCAATCAAAACAAGCTTTCAGAAATAGGTGCTGATAATGGTGAGTTTGCTAAGATACAGTTGCGTCAGATCAAGCTACGCGCCGATATGGAAAAAATGGAACGGGAATTCAGCAAACTTAAATTTCAGTTCAATACTTACATTGCAGAAGCCTTATAATTAATTTATAAGGTTCTGCAATTTCTTTTCGTTTAGTATTGCAATATCTCCATTGCGTATATCAATCAGCTTTTCATCTTTAAAGTCACTGAGTGTTCGGATCACAGACTCTTTTGCTGTGCCAGCTATATTAGCCAGATTTTCGCGGCTTATGTCTATAAGATTTTCTGTATTCCCACCGTTATATTTGTTATGTATGGTCAGCAGGGCATCTGCTACCTTCTTGCGCAGGGAGTTGTAAGCAAGACTTAACAATTGATTTTCCCGTTCGGTTATATTGTTTGCAAGCAGCTTTATGAATTTCTGCATTACATCCTTATTGTTGTTAATAAGGTTCTCAAAATCCTCCTTTGGTATCACGGCTACTTCAGTGTCTTCCAGGGCTTCAGCAGTTTCTTTGTAAGCCGTTCCTTCCAGCATGGCCATATAGCCAAAGAAATCTCCCTCATTATAGAGTGCTATCACCAGTTCCTTTCCGTCGTCATTAGTTTTATAAGCCTTTACTTTTCCTTTCTCTATGAAATACATCCGGTGTGGATGATTGCCTTCCGAATATATTATTTGTTTCTTTTTAAACTTGCTGCTTGTCCTGTTGTCTGCAAATGTTTTAAGCGCATCTTTACCGCCAACAGTTGTTACCAGTTCATCAAGCCCTTGCAGGCCGGCGGCAATTTCTTTTCTTATCAGCTCAGATTTTCTAAGTCTTGTTTCTACCGCATTGAGCAATTCTGTACCGTTAAATGGTTTGGTTATGTAGTCGTCGGCGCCCAGTTCCATACCCTTTCGTATTTCAGACCGTTCTGCTTTAGCAGTAAGGAAAATGAATGGAATGTTTTGAGTGTCTTCATTTTTTTGCAGCATATGTATCACACCATATCCATCCAATACGGGCATCATTATATCACATATTATCAGGTCTGGTTTATGCTGTATGGCCATGGCTACACCTTCCTTGCCATCCGCTGCAGTTAGTACTTTATAGTTCGATAGCTCCAGTATTTCGCCCATGTTTTCCCTTATCTCCTCATTGTCTTCAATAAGCAGTATGGTTTTCATATTTCTTCTATGTTTGAAGGTTTAAAATTAATAATGAATTCTGTGCCCTGGCCTATTTCACTGTTAAATGTAATAGTCCCGTTCATTAATTCTGCGTATTTGGATACGATATGAAGCCCTAGCCCTGTGCCTTGTATATTTGTGACGTTCGAGCCACGGAAAAAGCGCTCAAATAAATGCTCCTGATCAGCTTGTGATATACCAACGCCAGAGTCCTTTATCGCTAAAAGCAAGTTATCATCATCGTTTTCCGTTCGTATGGTGATCTGTGAGTTCTCAGGAGAAAATTTTATAGCGTTAGATACCAGGTTCATGAGTATATGCTTTAATAATGAGATGTCAAGCCAAGAAGACTCATTGCCTTTATGGACATAGTATATTTTCTGCCCTTTTTTCAATATTGTTTGCATCTCAGTTATCTGCCCTCTTATAGCCTCTTCAATTTTTATTTCTGAGAAACGTACCTGTATGCGACCTTCTTCGATCTTTCCAACTGAAAGGAAGTCATTCAAAATGTCATTTAACATGTTTACTGACGAAACGATACGTTGTATATGCTTATCGCGTTTGGGCTGGTCTTCTGTTGTCTCATATTTAGATACCAGGTATGCTGACGAAAGTATGGTGCTAAGCGGTGTGCGAAACTCATGCGATGCCATTGATACGAAACGCGACTTGAGCTCATTCAACTCCTTTTCCTTGTTTAATGCATCTGATAATGATTGCGTTCTTTCTTTAACCTTTTCTTCGAGTTCTGCATTCAGTCGCAGCAAGGCCATTTCAGACTCTTTACGAACAGTAATATCACTGATGAATGCGATTGCAAACTGTCGTGTGCCACGCGTATATGGACTAAGGCTTACTTCTACAGGAAATTCAGTGCCGTCTTTTTTCACAGCATATAGGTCCATTCCGGTGCCCATTGGCCTGCTATGTGCATTTGCGCCATAGCGCTCCCTATGATGTATGTGGCGCTCCCGGTATCGACGTGGAATAAGAACCTCTATTTTTTTGCCCATCAATTCTTCTTCTTCGTATCTGAACTGTGAAAGGGCAAAATCATTGATCATTATTATTTCACCAAGATCATTAGTGACAATAATACC
>JBQCEX010000042.1:0-2819 GCA_051959855.1 Flavipsychrobacter sp.
TGAAACGCTTTCCAGTAAAGGATTTCATTAAAATAATAATGGCGGCTTAATAAAGCCGCCATTATTATTAATTATTTATTAAAATATTATTTCACTACTATTTTTCTGATTATTTTTTGCCCATCAGCCACTAAATTTAAAAAGTATATGCCTTTGCTCATACTGCTTAAATTTATATCTGCTTTAAACGCTCCTTTAATAATTCGATAATTCTTAAACACAACCTGCTGCCCTGTCATATTAGTTACACTTAACACAAGGTCATTAATTGTTGACTGTGCATTAAACTGTACATAGAAAGCTCCATCCGTCGGGTTAGGATATACTACCATATCCTGAAGATTACTAATGTTCCCCACGCCGGCAGTCCATGCCCTGTTGAAGCGCACCACAAAATCCATCGTCTCACCAGATGTGTAAGTGCCGCACCCATCGTCTGATGCTGTACTTGCACCTGTATTATTATTCACTACTATTCTCATTCCCGTAGGCACGTCAGAGACTACCAGTTCAGGAATCGTAATATTATGTGTCAAATACCAGCTGGTTGGTGTAGTGTAAGCAGTCCATAGCAGTTCCGTAGGAATATCATACTTGTAATTATTATCATAATCGAGGAACAGCGTCACCTTTGCATTAGCGTTGAAATTATGGTGCATGATATAGTACACATCTATTGCATATGTTGTGTCTACGTACAAATCAATGATATGGTTCGTAAAATCTTCATGCGCATATATGGCTTTGCTGTTATTCAAATGCCCACCACCTTTTGTATATACAAACGGACCTATAGCAACCCCACCAATATCACTTGTATCCATATTGCCGCCTGCAGCCTGGCTCAGGCAATAACATTTATAAGCGGGCTTTATATTTATGTACAAGGGTACAGAGTAAGAAGTATCATGGCTGTAAGCACACACCATACGTACCCGGTACCATACACGTGCAGTAAACACCTGGCTCAGCGTATCTCTGTCGGCAGTACCGCTTATATCGTTCCACACAAACGAATCTGCAGAGGTTTGCCAGCTCCAGCTAATACCCGAGCGGTAATGCTCATGCGTAGTATCTGCCATAATGAAGGTATAGCCCAGGCATGCAGCTGAGTCTGCAGTCTGTATTTTACCCGCATCAGCATATCCACTGCAGGGAGGGAACTTTATATTAACAAGGTAATCTTCATATTCTCCCAATATCACACTATCCCCGCATATCACATCCGAGCCTGAGGTGGAAACCACGGTAGGACTTAATATCACCCTCATGCCGGTTATGCCGGTATCGGCACTTGGCGTATTAGGTATTCTTATCGTGTCTGAAAAAGTAACTCCTCCGGCAACGGAAGTGTTTATTCTATACACCAGTTCGGCTGCATCAAATACCTCGTTATGGTTGTAATCTATAAAGGCGCTTACAGTATAACCTGATCCCGTAGGAAACGAGCCATATTGTGTTATCTCAGATACTGATAAACGATATAAACTATCCAGGTATAACACAGCAGGCGTAAGGGTATCAAAATTTGAATAAGAGTGTACAGCCGTACTGTTATTTGTTACCGGCGTAGCGATTCCATTATTTAAAACGCTCCTTGCCCCTGGTATCGTTCTAACCGTTACATTGCCTATGTTAACAGAATCCACACTAGGCGCGACAGCTGTCGGCGTGCAATAACACAGGTAATGAGGCTTTGCCTCTATCAGTTGTACATCGCTGGTATCTGACAAACCGCTTACAGAACATTTCACTATTGCTCTGAAGTAGGTAGCTGTTGTGATGTTTGCCAGTGCTATCTCTGTAGTATCGTATGGTGCAATGCTCGTCCAACTCACTCCATCTGCTGACTGCTGCCATATATATTTCAGCCCGGCAACCTCTGATGTTCCCGATAATGTCAGGTTAAAATCACTGCCTGAACATGGATATACGCTATCTATGGTACCTGCTACAGGTTTACCACTGCATGGCGGTACTACCTGCACATAGTCAAGCCCTATATCATTTGACACCACACCGCTATCGCTCACTGCAGCAAATCTTATAATGGTCTTAGGCGAATTAGAATTAATGGTATAGTAATGGCTTGCCCAGCCATAATCATTTAAACAATGCCCCAGGTAATTGAATGTAGCACCACTATCAGTTGATAGATATATAGCCATGGAATCATTACCGTCCTGGTTAATATATTTCAGGCGCAATTGCTTTACACCGCTTACACTGCTGCAGTCCAGGTACATATCCATAGTTCCCTTTGCCTGTGTACCTGCATCGTAGCTGTGAAAGCGCGCACTATGGCTGCCATGTGCAGCTACCGGAGTATAAGAACCCGAATCGCTGCTCCAGCCTCCGTCACTCAACCCCTGGTCGTCTCTGCGCCATGCATTATTACCTGTTACTGGTGATATCACCCAGTTGGTATCAGGCATGTCTTTACTATCGCAGCGGTCTTTCCAGTTCTCGAAATCCTCTACCACAGGCAGGCCTTTAGCATAGAGCACCGGTACTGCAGTATGCACATATACGGGGGCGCTTGAATCCGTAAGGCCGCTGTTCACGCACTTCACTTTTAGCCGGTAGGCCGTGCTGCTCAGCACATACATGGTAGCGCTGGCGTTAGTATCATTGGCAATATTGGTCCAGGTGGTACCCGAGTCAGTAGATTTCTGCCATTGATAAGCATATCCTGTAGCCAATGGCAAACTGCCGGTAAGCGTAACATAAGACGGCGGACAAACACTAACAGGGCCCGCCGGAGTAATACCACTGATGGATGGTACACCCGAGCATGGCGAATAGTGATCTACATCTAC
>JBQCEX010000043.1:0-4778 GCA_051959855.1 Flavipsychrobacter sp.
GCCGTCAGCCTGGCGGGCAAGTTTGCCCGTTTCAATGCTTATTTCACGTCCATCACCTAATTTATAGGAAACAGAGATGGGCTTGGCAGCCATAATTTAATATTTATATATGTTCATAAAAAACTATTCCCAACTGTATTAGTTGGGAATAGCTGTGTGGGTAGCGCTTATTTGCGGATACCAAGTTTTTCGATCAGACCGCGGTAAGACTCGAGGTTGGTATGGCTCAGGTATTGCAGCAGGCGCTTGCGGCGACCTACCATTTGCATTAAGCCGCGGTTGGTAGAGAAGTCTTTTTTATTTTCTTTCAGGTGACCTGATATATGGTTGATACGCTCTGTAAGCATAGCGATCTGGCCTTCTATAGATCCTGTATTGTTTTCTTTTGCCCCGAAGGTTTTAAAGATGTTAGCTTTCTTTTCAGCAGTTAAATGAGACATTTGGCATCAATTATTTATAATAAACACACTTTTTCAGGGTGCAAAGATAGGAATTAATTTGATAAAACATGAGCAATAAGTATAATTATATGACAATTTACTCCATAAAAGCAGTCGCATTACAAATATCATTTATTTTATCTGCACTTGTACAGTTTATTTATCAATTGCAGGCTCCCGGTATTTTGCGCTCCCTCATCCATTGTTGATATCTTTTTTAGGATTTGCCTTGTTAACAATACTATCTTGCAAATAGGTGTTCGCCTTAAGGCAGATACTAAGTTCTTTGACAAACCTGTAAACCCTATGGCCGGTAAATTTCCGGTTCAGCAAATTTTCCGCTAAACCGGAAATTTTGCTGAAGATTCGCTGCTATGGCTCATATTATAAGTCATTCATACGGAAAGAACCGGAAATTTCCGGAAATTTTCCGGTAGGAAGCGGTAATTATTCTGCCTGCTGTCTCATATATTCTTTTTCCACTTTATTGCCGTTTATATATTCATATAAGTATGCTTCTATATCATTCAGCCCGGCATACAATTCCTCAAAGGATTCAATTGTAAAATAGTTGCCCTGCACCACATCTGTCCGGTAGTCGGTTACTAACATTTGCGCTATATCAAAACCCTGTTTCATGCTGCCATCGCCCACCGCAGATTTTGTTTCCTCTACTGACGATAGGATGCCTGCGCCATATACATGCAAGCCATCACTATTGTTTAGCAACCCAAATTCTATAGTAAACCAATATATCCTGCCCAGCAGCGCAATGGCATTTGGCTGATCTATCCATTTCAAGGCCAGCTTACCAAATTCTTCCATAAAGTCTGCATAGGCCTTATTGGCAAGCAACGGCACATGTCCAAATACATCATGAAACATGTCCGGCTCTTCTATATAGTCCAGTTCCTGCATACTGCGTAGCCAGCAGGTAGCCGGGAATATCTTTTTAGCCAGCAGTTCAAAGAACTCTTTTTGGGGCACCAGCTCAGGTACTACATATAGCTGCCATCCGCTCAGTTTTCCAAGTGCTTCGTTGGTCTTCCCGAAATGTGGTATCTCATTAGCATGAAAGCCTACCTGCTGCACACAGTCCAGGTATAGCGGGCTCGCATATTGCTTTAGGAGTGCCATCTGCCGCTCAAATAGTAATTGCCAGACTTCTAAGTCTTCAGGTGTGTACGCATCGTACTGCTGTACCAGTGGTTTCTTTCTTTGCATTGTTTTGGGATTGTTTGGGAAAAGGACAAAAAAATACCCGGTTCCTGTGTCTGGAACCGGGTTGCTGAGTATTGCTAATACAGGGCCTTATTCCAAACAGTATCGTTCAGAATAGTAATAATAAGTAGCCTGTATGTTATTGCGCATTGACATGAATGAACACAAATCTATAGGATAGAATAATGCCGGCAAAAAATATTTACAGGTAGCTACTCCCGCCCGTATTACCTTTACACCCTATGTCATTGTTTACAAGAAAAGGAAATATTACCATTACTTGCCACAAGCGTCTTGCTCCCTACCTGGAGCAGGAAGTGAGAGAGCTGGGCTTCACACCTGAGGAAACATTTGTCACTGGTGTCCGGTTAACTGGTACGCTTAACGATTGCATTAAGCTCAATCTTAACCTGCGTTGCGCCAGCCAGGTGCTTTATAGCCTGAAGAAATTTTACGCTCGCGATGCAGATGATATTTACCGCAATGCACATACTTATCCCTGGGAAAGTATTTTCCCTGATAAAGGTTATTTCTCCATTACCAGCAATGTATTCAATGATACGATCAACAACAGCATGTTCGCAAATCTGCGGGTAAAAGATGCTATTGTGGACAGAATGCGTGAAAAGACTGGCGAACGACCCGCTACAGGTGCAGAGCTGTCCGGTACGGTTATACATCTGTTCTGGAAGAATGAAGATGCTGAGCTATTCATCGATACCTCCGGAGACTCATTAGCGCGACATGGCTATCGTAAGATACCTGGTCGTGCACCTATGTTGGAAGGCCTGGCAGCAGCTACCATTCTCGCCACCCGCTGGGACCGTCAGTCGCCGTTTGTCAACCCCATGTGTGGCTCCGGCACAGTGGCTATCGAGGCTGCCTTGATTGCTACGAACACTCGCCCCGGCCTGTTCAGGCTCAACTATGCTTTTATGCACCTGCAAGACTATGACGAGTCAATCTACGACCATGAAATGGAACTGCTGGACAAACAAATAAAAGAAGTTCCTGGCCTCCGTATTATTGCTACAGACTACAGCGATATAGCAATCGTGAATGCAAAAAAGAATGCTGTTGCTGCGGGTGTTGCAGACCTCATAGAGTTTTCTATTTGCGAATTCGCTAAAACCGAAGTGCCTGAAGGCGAGAAAGGCGTAGTATATCTGAATCCCGAATACGGCGAACGCCTGGGCGACATTACAGAGCTGGAAGAAACCTATGTCCGCATCGGCGATTTTATGAAGCAGAAATGCGGTGGCTACTACGGCTATATATTCACCGGCAACCTCGAATTAGCAAAGAAGATCGGTCTGAAAGCCAAGCGCCGCATAGAGTTTTATACCAGCACTATTGATTGCCGCCTGTTTGAGTTTGAGCTATATGAAGGCACGCGTAAACATAGACCGCAGGAGTAGCCATTTAATATTTGTACTTTTGCGCGAATGCACGGAAAGAAACATATAAGCGACGAAATACTGGCCAATCTTAATATTGAAGCCCTCAATGAAATGCAGCAGGCATCGCTGGATGCTAATGAACAGCACAATGATGTTGTATTGCTATCACCTACAGGCTCCGGTAAAACGTTAGCTTATTTACTGCCATTACTGCCATTGTTGAATAAGGAAAGCAGAAAGACTCATGCATTGGTTGTAGTGCCTTCCCGTGAGCTGGCTATGCAGATTGAAAAAGTGTTTCGCTCTATGGGCACTGGTTTGAAGATAACTTGTTGCTATGGTGGTCACTTACGTGAAACAGAAGAGAATAACCTGGTGGAAGCCCCCGCTATCATCGTAGGCACACCTGGTCGTCTGTGTGATCATATTCGCCGCGGAAATATTACTACCGATACCATAGAGGCCCTTGTGCTGGATGAGTTTGATAAAACTTTAGAGCTGGGTTTTCTAGATGAAGTTTCTTTTATCGTGCAGTCATTACCTGCAGTCAAAAAGCATATCCTCACATCTGCCACACAAGCAGTAGAAGTCCCTGAATTCCTGGATCTAAAAGAGCCGCTGGTATTAAACTTCCTTTCTGAAGAAGCAGTACGGCCGGAGGTATTGGCTATACAATCCATCCATTCACCTGAAAAGGATAAAGTTGATACACTGTTTCGCCTGATATGTTTCCTGGGCAATCGCTCCATGATCGTGTTCTGCAATCATAGAGAAGCAGTAGAGCGTACCAGCAAGCTGCTGAAGGAAAAGGGCATAGTAAATGAATTTTATCATGGCGCCATGGAGCAGCGCGATCGTGATAGTGCGCTGAGCAAATTTCGCAATGGCAGCGTCAATGTATTGGTCACTACAGACATTGCAGCACGTGGGTTGGATATTCCTAATATCCGCTACATCATTCACTATCACCTGCCCCATACGGAAGATATCTACACGCATCGCAATGGCCGCACCGCCCGTATGGAAGCCAGCGGTACCGCAATTCTCATATTATCTCCTGAAGAAGCCCTGCCGGCATATATAGATGCAGCAGTAACTGAAATCGAGTTGCCGGAAGAGATTGTTATACCCGAAAAGCCTAAATGGATCACACTGTTTATTGCAGCCGGGAAAAAAGATAAAGTAAACAAAGTAGATATAGTTGGGTTCCTCACGAATAAAGGCAATTTGAAAAAGGAAGATATAGGCCTTATTGATGTAAAGGATTTCTTCTCTTTTGTAGCCATACGAAAAGTAAAGGCCACCGAAACTATAGAGCGGGTAAAAACTGAGAAAATAAAGGGGAAAAAAGTTAAAATAGAAGTGGCAAAATAATGACGACTATCAGGTCTGCTTTCAGTCTAATTTTCTAACTTGCATACATGGGTCAGTACAGCATTGGCGAGGCCATCAATTTACTTTTTGAAAAGTCCAGGTGGAAACCTAAGGTAAATGAGCTGCGCATGCGCCAGGAGTGGGAAGAGATTGTCGGCAAAACTATTGCAAAATATACACGCAACATTGCTTTATACGATAGGGTACTGACCATTTATACGGATGTGGCTGCTCTGAAACAGGAGTTGTTGTTGGGGAAGGAACAATTGGTGAGTCGCATCAACGAATATTTTGAAGAACGGGTGGTAGAAGAGATAGTGATAAAATAAATTAAATTAAATAG
>JBQCEX010000044.1:0-8142 GCA_051959855.1 Flavipsychrobacter sp.
TCCAACCATCAAGCCATACAAGGAAGCTTTGTGGGCTGAACTGCCTGATGTGCAAAGCGTGCCTGTAAATGTATCCATAACCCTGCTGCATGCCATGCATAGGCGCTGGACAGCAGTATTGCGCAGCATGGGGGCTGAAGATTGGGAAAGAACCTATTTTCATCCGGAGCAGGAACGAAACGTGCCGCTTTGGGAAATGACAGCTATGTATGCATGGCATAGCAAACATCATATGGAGCATATACGCGGATTAAGAGAACGCATGAACTGGTAATGAGGAGCTATTTTATTCCTGTTAAACGCATATTATTACAATTATTGCTGTTGCTCGGCTGCTATTTTGTGAGCCGTTGCATCTTCCTGCTTATTAATCATTCGCATTTCGAAGGGCTAACTGTTGGTGGTTTCCTAAGTATCTGCTTTCATGCATTGCGTTATGATATTTCGGCATTGCTGGCTATAAATGCGCTGTATATTGTATTAGTGCTATTGCCATTGCCGCTTTGGAAAATACCGAAGTGGGAGCTTATCACCCAATGGATATTCATCCTTACTAATACAGTTGCCCTGATGTTTGAAGTAAGTGACTGGGCTTACTTTAAATACAATCTTAAGCGCTCAACTGCTGATGTGCTGAACATGGTTTCCCGCAAGGGGGACTTCCTTGTGCTGCTGCCAAGGTTCGTACTTGACTATTGGTATGTGCCATTGTGCTTCATTGCGATGCTATGGTTGTTTATTAAGATCAATAACAGGATAAGACGGGCGACACCACTTGTTGCAAAGCAATACACTGTTAAGATGGCACTACTTCAGCTCGCTACTCTTGTTATTGTGGCGGGGCTTTGCCTTGTTGGCATAAGAGGTGGCTTGCAATATGTGCCGATAGGCGTGCGCAATGCAGTGCAGGCTACCGATCCGAAGTTTGTGCCGCTGGTCATCAATACACCGTTCAGCATCATCAATACTTTTGAGAATGATGCACTGGAAGATGTTCATTACTTCTCATCTGCCGAACTGCCTAAATACTTCAACACAACGAAGCAGTACAAAGCAGCTCATCCATTCAGGCCGAAGAACGTAGTTGTGGTAATAGTTGAAAGCCTTTCGAAGGAGTTTACGAAGCTGGGTGAAGGTAAAAGCTATACACCGTTTATAGATAGCCTGATGAGCCAGGGGCTTGTATGTACGCAGGCATATGCTAATGCGCTGCATTCTGCTGAGGGTATACCCGCAGTAGTGGCAGGGCTTCCTTCACTCATGGACGAACCCATTTCTACTTCTATATACAGCACTGAGCATATAACATCGCTGCCAAATACACTAAAGTCGATGGGCTACAGCTCTGCTTTTTATCACGGTGGTACCAATGGTACGATGAGCTTTGATGTGTTCTGTGCAGATGCGGGATTTGACAAGTACTTTGGCCGTACAGAATACCATGACGAAGATGACTACGATGGCAATTGGGGTATATGGGATGAGCCCTTCCTGCAATACTTTGCTGATGGATTGGGCAAATTGAAGCCGCCATTTTTTGCAACCGTTTTCACGCTAAGCTCGCATCCGCCATATAAGCTGCCAGCCCAATATGAATCGGTGATACCTGCTGATTCTTTCCCTATGCACCGTTCTATTGCTTATACAGATATAGCGCTGCGTAAGTTCTTTGAAAAGGCCGCCCGTGAACCCTGGTACAATAATACCTTGTTCGTACTAACTGCCGATCACTGTTCGCCGGTGGCAGCCCATAGCTACTATGAAAGCAATATGGGCGCATTCTCCATACCGATCATCTATTACGCACCTGGTGACAGCAACCTGCACGGATACTATAATGAGCTGACACAGCAGATAGATATCATGCCATCCGTATTAAACTATCTTGGGTACAATCAGCCATTCTTTGCTTTTGGCAATAGCATCTTTAACAAAGATGCCCAGCGCTTTACAGTGAACTACATCAGCGGCTCCTACCAATTGGTGCGGGATAACTATTTATTGCAATCTGTATATACGCAGCCGAGGGCCCTATATGCTTTCCCCGTAGATAGCCTTTGTAAGAATAACCTGATACATACAAAGAAGGAGCTGGCAGCGCAGCAGCTGAATTACCTGAAAGCCTTTATACAGGTATATCACAGCGCTGTTATTCATAACCAGCTATGGCTGAGCGACAAAAAATAATGCAGTATCTCTTTTATACTTCGTGATACCAACTTACCTTTAAGCACTCAAAAACAGATTCTCCATGAATATAGTACTGGCAATACACAACATTTTCCGCTGGCTGATACTGCTGTTCGCATTGCTGACCCTCGTCAAGGGATTCGGTGGCATGGGCGGTAAAAAAGCATTTACTGCAGGCGATAAGCGCAGTGCCATGTTCCTGATGATATGCTGCGATATACAGTTGCTGCTTGGCCTGATACTATACTTTGTAAATGGCTGGTTTGGTGTGCTGACCGGAGGTACTGCCATGAGTAGCGACAACAATCGGTTCTTTTCGGTAGAGCATGCTTTCGGGATGATAGTAGCGATAATACTAGTGCATATAGGCTATAGCGCAACCAAGAAAAACATACCTGATGCTTCTAAATACAAGCGTATGTTCTGGTTTACGCTGATCGCCGTTATCGTAATACTTGGTACCATACCATGGCCGGGTGCCGGTATGCATGGCCGTCCATTGCTTCCTCGCATGTAGTGAACATGATAAAGAAATTATTGCAACCTTTTTATACAGCTTACGTGGTAGTAACATTCCTCGTAAGCTTTTTTATTGCATTGCCTTTTTTCTTCCTCATCAGCCTGGGGAATAGCAAGGGAGCAAGACGAATGATATATCTGATCATTCACTACTGGGCTAAGGGCTGGCTGTGGATGATAGGTATGCCTCTGCGCATATCAGGGCCGAAGCCAGCACCGGGCAGGTATGTGGTGGTAGCCAATCACATATCCTATCTCGATACGGTGGTGATATTCCCGGTAGTGCCTGGCTACTTCAGAGCGCTGGGAAAGATCGAGATGTCGCGGATACCATTGTTTGGCTTCCTGTATAAGCAGATTGTGCTGCTGGTGGATAGGAGCAGCGCCCATAGCAGGTCGCGCAGTATGCGATTGATGTGGCGTGCCTTGCGCTATGAGTGCAGTGTGCTCGTCTTTCCCGAGGGAACCTTTAATGAAACAGAGCAGCCATTAAAGGATTTTTACGATGGCGCTTTTCGCCTAGCTATCAATTCGCAAAGACCAATACTTCCTATTATCTTCCCGGATACTGTGCAGCGCTGGCACTACAGCCACTGGTGGAAATTCAGCCCGGGATTAAACAGGGCCATATATCTGCCACCTGTAGATGTGAGCGGTATGAAGCAGGAAGACATAGGCAAGTTGAAAAAACATGTATATGAACTAATGGAAGCCGAGCTGCAGAAATACCCGTACAACAAAATCACTGCCTGACAACGATGCGCTGGGTAAAACTTTGACTTCCTGCCCGGCTGCGCACTATGTAAATGCCATTTGGTATATCCAGGTGTAACCGAACATTGAGTATGCCATTTTGCAAGAGTACTGTTTCTTTATACACACATTGACCAATGACGCTCAGCACCTCGATGTTTGCTTCGCTTGAGTTAGGAAACGCACCCTTTATAATATAGTTCCCATTGCCAGCGTCTATTGCTGTTGCGCTACTTTGCTCCTGTGTTTCTGACAGCGGAGGAAGTACGTGCATTGTTAGCTTATTGCTGTTAGCAGTGGTGCTTAATACACATTGAGCAGTTGTACTTACAGATACACTATATACTTCATTGTTGCTGATGTCATTCGTTGTAAAGGTTTTTCCATTAGCACCCGGAATGCTTATGCCATTTCTCTTCCATTGATAGCTAACATATTTGCTGCCGGCAGGACTGGCAATAAGTATCACTTCTGCGCCTTGAGTAATAGTATTGCCCATATTGCTGCTAATAGTAACTGATGGCGTGAAATATGGTGTAACGATCAGCGGCATTGAGCTGCTTACTGTTTTGGAGGTAGGGCAAATAGCGTTGCTGGTTAGGAGCAAAGTAATGCTATCGCCATTTACCGGATCCATTTCCAGGTAGCTGTTGTTAGTAGCGCCGGGGATGGGAGTGCCATTTTTCAGCCATTGATAAGCAGGATTGTTGCCGCCATGTTCAATACTTGCAGTAAGCGTGACAGGTGTGCCGACACAAACAGTGTTGTCAGGGGCCGGAATGAGCGTGATTTGTGGTGTAACCTTTTTATTTACAATTACATAAGTGCTATCAGGTGCAGAGCTGCAGCCATTCAGGAGCGCAGTTACTTTGTAGTATCCATCAGCATTTGCTTCAATAGCCAATATGCCTTTACAGGTGGCCTCTAAGTCGCCCGGCCCGGTCCAGTGATAGGTGGTGCCTTCATTCACTGAATAAGCGTATAGCCTCATAGTGTCACCCTCACAAAGAGGGCTATTGCTATTGACTATGGCAACAGCCGGGATATTATGCACAGTAAGGCGCGTGGCTGCGGTGATGCTTATGCTATTTGCGTTGCTAACAGACTTTACAAGTGTGCAACTGATGATATCGCCGTCCTGCAGATCGCTGGTGGCGTAGGTGTCGCCGATGGTGCCTTTTATATGTCTGCCATTTTTGCTCCAATTAAATACAGGATGATTACCTGCACCTACTGACACTGCCGTGAAGATAACCCTTGTGCCTGCACATATTGTATCATAAGGGCCGGGGTTAATGGCAAGGGCAGGTTTAACATCGGCTTGCGCATAAGCGGTTAAGCTGACAGCAATCAGCAATATTGCAAGTAAAGATTCCCAAACAAATGACAGCGACTTCATAGGATATATAACAAGGTGCCTATATAGACAGCTGGAAAGTGTGAAAGGTTAGGAATTGTCACATTAATGAGAGAATTCTTCTTTTGAGACATTTTGGGTGAATGATTCTACAGAAATGCTTGCCTGTGGCTACTTATGATGTTTTTGTGAAAAGTAACATTTGCCGCAGGAATGTCGCAAAATGTCGCATTTCCCGGACATGGGCAATCGTAATTCTGGTTAAAGTAGTAAGCCGGGGCGGAAATATATTTACCGGAAATTTCCGGTTTTTTCCGCTGATAGAAAATATAATATGATGGCCTGAAGCAGAGTTGCATGTAAAATTTCTGGCGGTAAGAAAAATTACCGAGCAGAAAAAATGGGTTTACAGTATGTCAAAGAACTTTGCCAATTAGCTGATGCGCTGATTAGCTAATGGCAAGGTACTATTATGAAGATGCGGTTTCCAAGAAAACATATCCACATTCCGGAATTAAAAATTCAAAATGAAAAATTCAAAAAGTGATAATTGTCCGGCGCGAGCAATGTGGTACGCAAAAAATTGTTTTGGCTACAACAATGATAGATTTGGTTAGTCCTGTTTTTTCGTGACAGCGGAGCTTTGTGCCATAAAACGAACGAACAGATGAAAATAGTAGTAACGGGCTCGCTGGGACATATAGGCAGGCCACTGACCAATGAACTGGTAAAAAATGGACATGAAGTGACAGTTATCAGCAGCAATGCAGCGCGAGGGAGGGAAATTGAAGCAATGGGGGCAAAGGCTGCAATAGGCACGATAGAAGATGTAAACTTCCTGGCAGATACCTTTAGAGGGGCAGACATAGTATATACCATGGTGCCGCCACCTAATTTTCATAAAGCAGATGCAAACCATGAAGATACCTGGCTGCAGATAGGCAAAAATTATGCAGCGGCTATACAAGAGGCCGATGTGCAACGTGTAATACACCTCAGCAGCATTGGTGCACATCTGGCAAAAGGGTCGGGCCTTATAAGAGTGCATTACGAAATAGAACAACTCTTTAATGAGCAGCTTGCGCATGTTGCCATTACCTTTATGCGGCCTACAGCTTTCAATTACAATTTGCTTGCTTTTATACCTACTATAAAGAATGCAGGTGCTATTATATCGAATTACGGTGGTAATGATATAGTACCCTGGGTTTCGCCAATAGATATAGCAGCAGCGATAGCAGAAGAAATAGCAATGCCTGCTGAACACAGAAGAGTGCGCTATGTAGCCAGTGATGATGAGCTGAGCTGCACTGAGATAGCCAGTATATTGGGCGCGGCAATCGGAAAGCCGGACCTGCAGTGGAACGTGATACCTGATGCTCAACTGCTAAACATACTGGAGCATGCAGGGATGCCTGCATCCATAGCAGCACCTTATGTTGAAATGAATGCTGCTATACACAGCGGCCTGTTACAAGAAGATTATTACAGAAACAGACCTGTGTTGGGTAAAGTGAAACTAGCCGATTTTGCCAAAGAGTTTGCGCATGCTTTTCATCAGAAATAAATAAATTGTGTTATGGCTAATCCGCAACCATACCGGATAAAAACAATCAGTGAGTATCATCAGTTGATGCAACTACCCAAGCCGGAGCATCCGCTGGTGAGCCTCATTAACTTTGAGGCTATTGTGCACCCGCCGGACTGGACGCCCATGAGCCTGCTGACAGACTACTATATGATAGCTCTGAAGAAAAACTTTAATGGTAAAATGTGGTACGGGCAGCAGGAGCTGGACTTTGATGAGGGTATCATGGTATTTATGTCGCCCGGACAAGTATTTGGTGTAGCGACTAATGGAAACGAGCCTTTACAACATTCGGGACTGATGCTGCTGATACATCCTGATTTTTTGTGGAACACGCCACTTGCCAGGAAGATAAAGCAATATGATTTCTTTGACTATTCAGTAAACGAAGCACTATTCTTATCGGATAAAGAGGAGGCTACCATTACGGCAATACTGCGTAATATAGAGCAGGAGTATAGATCGAACATTGACAAGTTCAGCCAGGACATCATTATTGCACAGATAGAGTTACTACTGACCTATGCAGAGCGCTACTATGAGCGACAGTTCATTACCAGGAAGATAAGTAACCATAAGATATTAAACAGACTCGAAGAATTGCTGGAGGATTATTTTAATAGCGATGACCTGATACGAAAGGGATTGCCTAGTGTACAATATGTGGCTACGGAACTGAACGTATCGCCGAATTATCTTACCGGCCTGCTAAAAGTACTGACAGGACAAAACACACAGCAACATATACATAACAAGCTGATAGAAAAGGCCAAGGAAAAATTGTCGACCAGCGATATGACTGTAAGTGAGATAGCCTATGAGCTGGGTTTTGAACATCCGCAATCGTTCAGTAAGCTGTTTAAGACGAAAACCAGCTTATCTCCATTGGAGTTCCGGCAATCGTTTAATTAACAACGTTGGACAGCTAATATCTATCTGAGATGTTTTAAGAAGATTTTTCAAAAGACATTTCTATATTTATTGTCAATAAACCTTATAAATGCTACCCAGGAATGAAAACACCAGTGTTGGCAGTACGCAGTCAACTGATGAAAACAAGAAAAATATTCCGATAAAATACCTCTTCAGCGTTGTCTTTATTTTGTACGCATTAGCTGTACTATACGGAGTTGTTAAACATGAACCGTGGAGGGATGAGGCGCAAGCATGGCTACTGGCAAGGGATACGAGTTTTAGCGAATTACTGAAAATGCTTCCGTCGGAAGGGCACCCGCCATTATGGTATTTGTTGCTGATCCCATTGACAAAAAGCGGAATGCCCTATATGAGTATGAATATACTGAACGGGCTAATAATGATGGCTGCAATGTACCTGTTACTATTCCGTACAAAAATGCCGCTAATAATAAAGCTGGCAATACCATTCAGCTATTTCTACTTTTATGAGTATTCAATTATTGCCAGGGACTATGGGCTGGTAGTTTTCTTTTGCATGGCGATAGTGAGCCTTTACCCCAAACGACTTGATAAGCCGATCTTATATAGCGTATGCATTGCCGGGCTTTATAATAGTCATGTTCTTGCCTTCCCATTGGCCACGGGCTTTTTGCTGCTTTTTGCTGCGGAAGCTTTTCAGCAGAAGCTGCTGAAAGGGACGGTACTGGCGGGTTTGCTGATAGCTTTTGTATCGGGTGTATACCTGATACCCTATATAGCGCTGAACAAAACGAATGTTGGCTTTGCCAGCCAAATAAATAACCATCAGCAGCAAATG
>JBQCEX010000045.1:0-16341 GCA_051959855.1 Flavipsychrobacter sp.
ATTTAGAGTGTTGTGTTCAGAAAAATGAATCGCGAATCAATGTTTGGGTTACTGCTGACTTTTTGAAGAGCGAGTACCGTGTATAGTATAATAGAGGCGGTAATAACAATTAATAAAGTGTCGATAGCAAAAGCAGTACTCCAATAATAAGCGCAGGTAATGCCTGCTACCATAGGCAACAGTATGCGAAAGAAAGGAGCGGTTTCCCAGAACTGAGCTTTATTTTGCGGCCAACGGTTCATAGCAACGGGGCCTCAAAATACAATATTTAGATGAAGCTTATGGCATAGATGGTGTGTTGCCGGCATTTAATTCAGCAAGACGCTTGCGTGCAGACTGTACGTAAGTACTACCCGGATAATCGATGATGAGCTGCTCGTAATAGTGCTTGGCCTGATCGTTCTGGTGAAGGTCGTTCTGATATACTTCTGCCATTTTAAATACAGCGTCATCACCTAATACATCTTTGCCATACTGCTCGTACACCTGTTTTAGCCATGCCAGCTCTTTGGTATAGTCGCGGTGCTTTTCGGCGATGCGGGCACGCAGCATTAATATGTCATCATTCAAAGGATGTTTAGGGAAGGCAGCAGAAATGCTGTCTAAGAGAGTTTCGGCTTCCTTGTCTTTGTTTTGAAATAGAAGCAGATCGGCATGAGCGAAGCGAAGCAGCGGTACATAGTTACTGTCCGGGCCTACATTTTCGGTAATGAGGACAGAAAGATAAAGAGCGTCATTTGCTATGAGGTCGGAAGTAGAGGCTTTTAGAATAGATAACTGGTACTGTGCCCAGTTGAAATCGCCGCGATAATAGGCCAGCTTGGCATTTCGGAAGCGGGCATCCTCGCCCAGCATATCCTGTTTGAAATCTTTATCGACTTGACTGTAGGTGAGCGATGCATCCCATATTTTACCAACGAGGATGTAATAGTCACCCATCTGCAACTTGCATAGCGCCACAAAATCACGACGAGCGTTCGGTTGCTCAATAGCCTTATTTAGAATGCTGATTGCTTTTTGCGGATCGTTAGCATATTGTGCCTCCAGGCGGGCATAGTCACGCACCATGTCTGAGCCGTAGTATTGTGGGAATTCAGTAAGAAAATCCTCATACTGTTTCGCGAGATCAGCTACCTGCTGGGGTGTATAAGTGGCGGTATTTTCTATCTGCAGCATACCTGCGCTCAAGCGTTCGCTTTTAGCCAGAGGATAAAACTCGCTGCTTTTTCCTTTTGCAATCACTTCATCATAGGCCTTTACAGCAATATCATACTGTTTTTCCTTTAGGGCCATCCTGGCGAAGTCAATCATGCGACGACCGTTTTCGTTGCCGCGGGCATCGAGGGCTTCCATTTGTATCAGGGCACCATCCCAATCATTCTTCTGGGTATAGAGCCAGGTGAGCAATTCAGGGTAAACTGTATTCTCAGGCTGCTGATTTATCTTCTTTATCAGGGCTTTTTGTGCCTGCTGCATCTTTTTGGTATCTATACCCAGCAGTTCCAGCAGCATGGTTTTGGTATTGTCCAGTCCGCCAAACTGTATGGCACCGCCTTCCATCAGCATGTCGAGCGCTTTGTCCATGTCGCCCTTTTTAGCATACAATTTTGCCAGTTGCCCACTATAGAGGTATGGATTGCCGATGATGTCTTTTGCACGCTCATAAGTGCGCAGTGTATAATCATCCTTACCCATAGCGGTAAAGGCATTAGCCATTTGCTGGGTGACCATATCATCGCCGCTTATATACTGAACAGCGAGGTCATATTGCTCATCAGCCTTTTTGCCCTTGCCTTCGGCATCGTACACACGGCCGAGATCGATAAAAAGCAATGAGCTGCGGGGATTAAAGCTTAGCTGACCTTCTACCAGCTTTTCTGCATCCTTGTATTTTTTAGCCTGCAGGAGCGTATTTAAATAATCCTGGTAAACTGAAGCGTCGGAAGGGTTCTGTTCATAAACCTTTCTGAAAATGTCTATCGCTTTATCGTAGTCTTTGTTAGCCGCGTACTCCTTGGCCTGCGCAAGGGGTGATGCGGCCTCAGGCGGTGCGGCGCCCATTTGAGCATTAGTTGTGCAGGGCAGGTATATGGATGCGCTTAGCAGCGTAAACATTATCCTTATCATCCTCTTCTTCAATAACATCCTGTCTGGTTCGCTTTACTGCAATTTAAGCTATTTTTTACCAGCACGGATATAGTGGTAAGCGTTACCATCGAACTGGTAAATAAGGTAATTTCCCTTGAAAACACCGTCTTTCAGCACAATTGGCACATATAGATACTGCATGTCTTTGCTGAATGTGACAGGTTGTGTTTTAACATAAGGTTTGTTAAAAGAAGAAAGGTCATACTGATAGCCTGCGTTTGACTGGGCATTAGTGCCTATATAGAAGAGACGCTTCGCTTCGAAGAATTCATCATTAATGACATGAGCGCTGTAACCCTGATACCGATTTTGCAATTCGTACTCATTTTCATTGTGCACCAGGTAAACAGGCGTGTTGTCCTTTAAGCGCAGGGTAATGATATCTGAAACTACCAGACCTTTGTCATAGAGATTGCCACTGGTAAAAGTGTTGGCCTTAAACATGAGCATGGAATTGCGGTAGTGTATGGGGCCGGTATAAGTAACCTTCCATAAAAAAGTGCGGCAGAGAGAATCAGTAGAGGTGTGGATAGACATGCCTGCTGCTTTTGATTTTTTGAAATCGTAATTGAGCATGTACTCCTGGTTGTTATGCTGCATTATGTAGTCGCATAAGTGCTGATTTGTAGCATACAGTGAATCCTGATTGTGCTTGATCTTTGCCTTGCGACAATAATCCATCTTTTTCAGAAAGCTGGCGAGGGTGCTATCAACTTTGCGAGCATCAATAAGCTCGGGGTCTTCCTGGGCGTGCAGCGGCGTGTAATGGATGCAGAGACTAAACAAAAAAGTTAGACTGAGATATTTGAAGTAGTGGTTCATTTTTGTTTTAAAACAATAAAATTATATTATCCTTTGGCATTTTTGTCATTGACGAACTTGTAGCCGTTGAATTTGTAAGTGAGGAATTTACCTGTGGGGGAAAAGCTATTTATAATTGGGATTGAAAGGGTTTTGTTATCTGTGCTAATTTTGATTTTTCCGTCTTCATCTTTGGCATTATATCGATTTGGCTTGCTCCAATCAACCTCAAATGATATTTGGTCTATTGTTTTTACTTTAGTTTTAAAGAATGGATAATCCTGCCTTAATTTCCCATTGTCGATAATAAAAGTACCTACGCTTTGGTCGTACAAAAGAGTTGCTAATATTGATATAGTTTCAACAAGATATACCGTTTTCTTATCTAAAGTTTTTATTGTTCTTAAATCTGAAAAAAAATACCCGATATTTTGATATGGATCATCATTTTTTTGGGCATCATTTAAAACTTCAATATTTACTTTGCCATTGTTTAAATATTGTGCTATTGAGCTATATGAGCGCATCGTACCTGCATTATTATTGTACCAACAATAAATACGCAATTTGCCATCTTCAGAACTTACTACATTTAGGCCCTTCTTATCGAGATCCTTAAAATTTGCTTTTATTGTAGCAGGATTACTCTTGCATACTTTTTTCATGTAGAGCAATAAACCTTCATTTAGCTTGCTTAGTGAATCTGCATCATCCTTATCAAAATGCTGCCCCCAATATTCTATCCTATCGAGGTACCCTGATATAGTCGTTTTTATTTTTGGAATGCTTTGTCCCGTTGATTGAATAGGTATAAAATAGATTGCAAGCAAAAGAATAAAAAGATATTTTTTCATTTATTCTGTTTAATTTCTCAGAGGTTTCCCGGTTTGTAAAATGCTTTGCAGACGTTCGAGTGTTTTCCTTTGGCCGCAGAGGCTCAGGAAAGCTTCACGCTCCAGGTCGAGCAGATACTGCTCGGTGACAAGCGTTAGCTGTGATAAGTCGCCACCACACATTACATAAGCCAGCTTTTCTGCAATGAATCTATCATAGTCGCTTATATACTTGCCACGCCACATGCCATGTATACCGGAAAGCAAGCCACCAAGCCCGCCACGACCCTGTACTTTGATGTCATGACGAGGGGCTGGTTGTGTATAGCCCTTCTCATGCATCAGCAGCACCTTTCTTTTTGCCTCTGCAATACGCCTGTCGGGATTGATAGATACACTATCAAAGCCCGGGCGCAAAATGAAATTATTAAAAGCTTCCTGTGCAGATGTGGACACTTTTGCTGTGCCTACATTTATGAAGAGTTGCTGCAGGTAATTTACTTCGATATCCTCTTTAATATTCCTGTCGCTGGCGCGTACTACCATTTCCTTTGTGCCACCACCGCCGGGTATTAGACCAACACCCACCTCTACCAGGCCGATATAGCTTTCTGCAGCAGCCTGTACAGCATCAGCATGCAGGCACATTTCGCAGCCGCCGCCCAGTGTAAGGCCGTGAGGCGCAACCACAACAGGTATGCTGCTATAACGGATGCGCATAGTGCCCGCCTGGAACTGGCGAATGGCAAAATCCAGTTCGTCATATTCCTGCTCGGCCGCATACATGAATATGAGCCCAACATTAGCCCCTGCACTGAAATTGGCGCCACCGTTAGCTATTACTAAGCCTTTATGTTTTTCTTCAGCAATGCCTATGCTTTTTTGCAAGCCCTCCAATACCTCACCACCTATACTATTCATCTTGGTATTCCAACGAAGGGCCACCACATCATCCCCTATGTCATGCAGCTTGCAGGCTGAGTTTTGCCAAACTACTTTTTCATCCAGATGCTCCAGCAGGATAAATGAACCAGCGCCCGGAATGACTTTGTATGATTGACTTGTTATGTCATAATATTTGCGCTGGCCGTTTTCTGTTTTATAGAAAGCGCTGAAGCCTTTAGCCAGCATTTGCGGCACCCAGTCTGCAACGGCAAAGCCCGCAGCCTTCATATCATCCAGTACCTTAGCAACGCCCAATGCATCCCAACTTTCGAAAGCGCCTATTTCCCAGCCAAAGCCTGCTTTCAGCGCATCGTCTATTTTATAAAGTTCATCAGCTATTTCAGGAATACGATGGGAAACATAAGCAAAGAGCATGTGATGAAAAGCCTGTAAAACTCGCCAGCCTTATCCTGACCCTTGTACAATATTTTGAGGCGCTGTGCCAGGTCATCTACCGGCTTTGCGGCCTCTATAGTAGCAAACTTTGATTTTTGTTTAGGACCATATTCCATGGTTTCCAAATTCAAAGTCAGTATCTCTGATTTCTTTTCGTCGCCACGAGCTTCAGGCGACTGAGGGAAAGGCATCTTTACCTTTTTGTAAAAGCCCTGACCTGTTTTGTCGCCCAGCCATTTGTTCTCCACCATTTTCTGCAGGAAGCCTGGTAGGGCAAAAATATCTTTAGCCTCATCGTTTGGCGCATTCTCAGGCAGGGCCTTAGCCACATGCACCAGAGTATCGAGCCCTACCACATCACCTGTGCGGAAGGTAGCAGATTTTGGACGACCCAGGATAGGCCCAGTAAGTGCATCCACATCATCTACATTCAGCCCTAACTGCTGCATAGCGCGGAATACGGCCATGAAGCCAAATACGCCAACACGGTTGGCAATGAATGCAGGTGTATCCTTACAGAGCACCGTAGTTTTTCCCAGAAAGCGATCGCCATAGTCCATAAGGAAATCAATCACTTCCGGTTTGGTATGGGGAGCAGGAATTATTTCGAGTAAACGTAAATAACGCGGAGGATTGAAAAAGTGCGTACCACAGAAGTTTTGCTGAAAATCCTCGCTACGGCCTTCACTCATCAAGTGGATAGGTATGCCGGAAGTATTGGTAGTAACCAATGTGCCCAGCTTGCGGAACTTTTCAATTTTATCAAAGGTTTGCTGCTTTATATCCAATCGTTCCACCACCACTTCAATTATCCAGTCGCAGTTGGCAATCAGCGGCAGATCGTCGTCTATATTGCCTGTGCGTATAAGCGAAGCCACCTTTGATGTATATACAGCAGAAGGCTTGCTTTTGAGCGTAGCCTGCAAAGCATCATTTACTATACGGTTGCGTACTTGCTTACTTTCCAGTGTAAGACCCTTTGCTTTCTCAGCCTCTGTAAGCGCTTGCAGAACAATATCTAATAATAAAACCTGAACACCGATGCCTGCAAAATGACAGGCAATGCGGCTTCCCATAACTCCACTGCCTATAACTGCTACTGAACGAATGGCGCGATTCATAAGATCAATCTTTTTAATCAAACACAATTTATTGAAAAATCATGCAGGAATACAGATTGATTTATAAAGCTTAATGATGGACCTATTTCAATGAAGGCAAAACATCCTAATGCTGTGTAGTAAGCACAGAACAAATAAAAAAAATATAAAATTGAAGAGAAAATATTGATAAAAGGGTGGTTATAAACAATGCAGGTTGAAAACATACATTGCAGCATCAATAGTTTCAAGGGTTAGTGATGTATAAATGGCTTTATACTACGGCTATTTGTTTTTTATGGCCTTCCAATACTTTTTCCTGACCGTCGAAAAGGAAAATGATTTTTGAGTCGTTGATGAATTTAACACCGAAAGTGGTTGTTTCCTTCATATAATTCTTGGTAATCAGCAACAAAGAGTCATCGCCATTTTTTACCTGTTCAGTGCGAAATTCCATAGTGCCGTTGCCAAAAATGAATACATCGATGTGGTTAGGGTCAAAATCGACCTTTACCTGTCTGTCGTCGGATACCCAGTAGGTATCGATGAGATTTTGAATTGTACGCATAACTATATGGTTTAAGTTGTTTGCAATCCATTTTTAAAGATGATGTATTAGTAAGAACTTCAATTTCAATAAATTTACAAATTAAAATTAAATAATTAGCAAATTTTTTACTGATCCTTAATTCATTAATTGCCAGTTATAAACATGTTTATATAAGGCTATTTATGCATTAGTAAAGTTCGTTACCTAAAATGAACTTGGTATTAAGGAATCGTTGTGAAATTGAAATAATACAAGGAAACGGCAGTAAAAAGAATAAAGGGCAATAAGTTATCTTTGTCGGAATATGGACGCGCTACAAGAGCAGATACAAGGCTATGAACAGGAAATAAAGGCTTTCGAGCCAAAGAATGCAGCTGAACTGGAAGCATACCGCATAAAGTACCTGGGCACCAAAGGCATAGTGAAGCAGATATTTGGCGAAATGAAGAATGTGCCTGCAGAAAAGAAGAAGGAAGCCGGGCAGGTACTAAATGCCTTCAGACAACTGGCGGAAGGGCAATATGAAGCTTTTAAACATTTACAGGAAAACGGGCAGAGTACTGGCCAGGCTATTGATGCTACATTACCCGGCACGCCATTACCTCTGGGTACAAGACACCCATTGCGCATGGTGGAAAATGAGATCGTATCCATATTTGAAAAAATAGGTTTTAGCGTGGCCACAGGCCCCGAAATAGAAGATGACTGGCATAACTTCACCTCGCTGAACATGCCGGAAAACCACCCTGCGCGCGATATGCAGGATACTTTTTATGTTTCTCAAAATCCTGACTGGGTGTTGCGTACGCATACTTCATCAGTACAGGCGCGCATCATGGAATCGCAGCCGCTGCCTATACGCGTAATATGTCCTGGCCGTGTGTATAGGAATGAAACAATATCGGCACGTGCGCATTGCTTCTTTCACCAGGCTGAGGGCTTGTACATAGATAAGAATGTATCGTTTGCCGATCTGAAACAAACACTTTATTATTTCGTAACTGAAATGTTCGGGCCGGACACTAAGGTGCGTTTCCGTCCATCTTATTTCCCATTCACAGAGCCAAGCGCAGAAATGGACATAAGCTGCACCGTATGCGGCGGCAAAGGCTGCAACCTGTGCAAGCATACCGGCTGGGTGGAAATACTGGGCTGTGGCATGGTGCATCCTAACATGCTGCGCAATTTCAACATAGACCCGGAAGTATATACAGGTTTCGCATTCGGGCTGGGCATAGAACGCATTACGCAGATAAAGTACCAGGTGAATGACCTGAGGCTTTATTCGCAGAATGATGTGCGTTTCCTGCGGCAGTTCCAGTCTATATAGCTACCACAGATGAAAGTTTTTTAGCAGCAGACTTTTAGGCGGATTGTACATAATGAAAAACCCATTCAGCTTAACGGATGGCTGTATGTTCATATCATAGTATTCCCCCTCATAACCTATAAGAGCTGTAGGGGCGCCTGCATAGTAGGCACTGTCAACGGCATGGGTATATTGAGGATATCTGCCGGGCAGGAAGCGTTCGTGACAAAGTAACTTTTCATTGGAATAAAAATTGATCTGCCAGGTAAGCAGGTTGTCGTTGCAATAGGCATAATGCACATTTTTTTTCTGCAAATATTGCAGGGTGTGTTTTAAAGCAAGCTCATTGGTTTTGCAGAAGCTATAATCCTTAAACATATAGAGCGCGACAGCCCCCGATGCTATTATGATAAATGTAAAAGGGCAAAAAAATCTATGCAAGCCAGGTGCATTTGCCAGAAGTATTGCTAACGCAATGAGCATGAAGCCTGTAAAAGGTAACAGGTAGCGAGGCTCAATTTTCTCACAAATGATGGTGTAGGAAAGAATTAGGACAAGGGAAAGTGTGGCATAAGTGAGCAAAGTAAGTTTTCTGAATTTGATGATATTGTATATGGCTGCACAAATAATAACAATTACCAGTGAAATTAATAACCAGGCATTGACTGCTGCAGCAATGCCTGGTTGCCAGACCTGATCAAAAAAGTAATTACCGTGCAATGAATAATACAGCAATTCGGGTATGCGTGGAATGTTCTTAAGACTGTCCTGGAAAAACATGTAGTGTGTAGGAGTGTAAAATGTTGACAAGCCTTTTTTACAGAGAAGAAATAACGCCATTAAAGGAACGAAGGTGGCGGCCATAAATAATAGCCGCTTTTTATTTTCAATTATTTTGAAGAGCAGCAGCGGAATAAGTCCGGCCAGCCATAGAGGCTGGCTTTGATAAATAATAACCAGCAACAAGCCGATAAGAAGGTATTGAAAGGAGTCTTTAGCTTCTTTTTTGAACAGCAGGTATAATACGATATTGCTGCAGGTAAATGAAGTAAGGTAACCGCCGCGCGCTTTCATAGACCAGACAGCCCAGGCTGGCAGCAGAATAAATAATGTTATTAGAATTAAAGCTGTTCTTTTGTTAGATAGTATATTGTCAAGCGTTTTATAGAGAAAGACAACGCCTATGGCCCAAAGGGTAAGCATGGCCAGCTTGACACTAATAGCTGATATGCCCCAGAAGGCAAAGAAAGGCAGTATAAAAAGACATTCAATGAACGAAAAGCCATAGGATTGACCATAAAAGAAAAATGAGAAATCCTTGCCGGTGAGCATGTGTCTGGCCATGGTAGCTACAACGCATTCATCCCCATCGAGTAGCAAATTGGGACTAAGCAACTGAGGCAGCCGCGAAAAAATGCAGAGCAACACTATAAATGCTATGATATGTCGGTTGGTAAGAAATTTCATTATTTTTGAACACTGTAATACTATAAAATTTTCTCTTGTTAAAATATAAAGGGTAGTGATAAGATCAGTTGTTGCACGACCGTTTTGCTTTAGCTTAAATTATTTTCTGTAAAATGGTTCTTGTTACCGGGGCAAGCGGCTTTTTAGGTCAGCATTTAATAAAGTATCTATCGGCAAAAGGGCTAGAACTAAGGGCATTATACAACAAGCATAAACCTGAAAATGAACTTTTATCTCTATCTAATGTAAGCTGGGAGCGGTATGACCTGCTGGATGTATATGATGTAGAGCAGGCGCTACAAGGCGTGACAGATATTTACCATTGTGCGGCTGTAGTATCATTCAATCCCAAACGATGGGATGAGATGTTGCATTTCAATACAGAGAGTACAGCAAATATTGTGAACCAGGCTTTGGAGCAGGGTATTCGCAAAATGATATACGTAAGCTCGGTAGCGGCATTGGGCAGGGACGATGAAAAAAAAGGACCAATAACTGAAGAAGCGGAATGGGAGGAAAGCGGTTATAACTCGGTATATGGCAAGAGTAAATATATGGCCGAGCTGGAAGTGTGGCGGGGCATAGCGGAAGGGCTGGATGCGGTGATCATCAACCCTGGTATCATATTAGGGCCTGGTGACTGGAATGATGGATCTGCAAACCTAATGAAGGTAGTATATAATGAATTTCCTTTTTATACTGAGGGTGTGAATGCCTGGGTGGATGTGCAAGATGTTGTGCGGGTAACGTATATGCTAATGCAGAGTGGCGTGAGTGGGGAGCGTTTTATACTGAATGAAGATAATCGGGGCTACAGGGAAATATTTAATATGATGGCTGATGCCATAGGGAAAAAACATCCATCCATTAAGGCTGGGCCATTGATGACAAGCCTGGTAGCAAGGCTCAGTATGCTGAAAAGAAGACTATTCGGAGGGCCTTCGACAATAACCCTGGAAACCGCCAGGAACGCGCAAAAGAAGTGTTACTATGCAAATGATAAACTGCCGCACTTTTTCCCCTCTTTCTCCTACACACCTATGGAAACTACTATAAACACTATGGCACAAGCTTTTTTACGTGATATAAAGAAATAATTATTTTTTTCTTTATTAACAAAAACATTTGTAAACTTGCAGTTAAGGAAACATAAAGTTCCAACCTTTCATTCAGTTACCTGAATTTTTTTCCCGTTATCTTAAAAGAGTTCAGAAATTAATCACAAGGAATAAGTATTGTATTTAGAAAAAATCAAAGCATGCCTTACGATATTTTGCAATTAAACGATATGCTCGTTCCCGAGCTAGTAGATGTAGCAGAAAACCTAAAGATCACCAATGCCCACGCATACGACAAACAAACATTAATTTATAAGATATTGGACCAACAAGCCTTAGGTCATGAAGCGGGAGATACGCAACATGATGCAAACGGAGCGGAAGATGGCAAAAAGCGCCGCGGCCGTAAACCAAGAACAGAAGCAGTGCACACCAAAGTAGGTGCAGATGCAGAAACAGAGAAAAAACATGCAGAGCGCAGAGCAGCTGCACACGCGGAAGAAGCTGAAAGCGAAGAAGGCCGCAAACGCCGTGGCCGCAAGCCTAAAGCTGAACATATAGAAGAAGCTGAAGAGGGTAAAGAAAGCCTGCATGCAGCAGAAGGCTGGAGCGGACTGATGAATAATATTGACGAGACTCCAGTAAAAGAAAATGTGCAGGTTACTGCTACTGTAGCGCCGGAAACGGGAGATGAAGGCAGTGGCATAATAATGCCCAACGCTGAAGAAGCAGAGGCTACACAGCAGCCGCAACCACAAGAAACCGCAGCCCCAGACCCCGCAGCTCGTCCGCAGCAGCATGAACGCAGAGAACCGTATGGACGCCAGCGCCGCGATCAGCAGCAACCACAGCAACATAGCAATATAGAATTTGAAGGAATAGTAGTAAGCGAAGGCGTGCTGGAAATGATGCCTGATGGTTATGGTTTCCTGCGCAGCAGCGACTATAATTACTTAAGCTCTCCGGATGACATATATGTATCACCATCGCAGATCAAGCTGTTTGGCTTGAAGACAGGCGATACGGTAACCGGTAGTGTGCGTCCGCCAAAAGAAGGTGAAAAATATTTCGCACTGCTGAAAGTGGAAACTATCAATGGTAAGCTACCTGATGAAATACGTGATCGTGTTCCGTTTGACTACCTGACACCGTTATTCCCTTACGAAAAACTGAACCTTACCAGTACAAGCGCTAACTACAGTACGCGTATCATGGACCTGTTTACCCCTATAGGTAAAGGACAGCGTGGCCTGATAGTGGCGCAGCCCAAGACCGGTAAAACAATGTTGCTGAAAGAAGTAGCTAATGCAATAGCGCGCAATCACCCGGAATGCTACCTGATGATAGTGCTGGTGGATGAACGCCCGGAAGAAGTAACCGATATGCAGCGCAGCGTAAATGCAGAAGTTATTGCGTCTACATTTGATGAACCTGCAGATAAACACGTGAAGGTTTCTACCATTGCATTGCAGAAGGCAAAGCGCCTGGTGGAAGTAGGGCATGATGTGGTGATACTGCTGGATTCTATTACCCGCCTGGCACGTGCGCACAACACAGTGGCGCCTGCAAGCGGTAAAGTACTGAGCGGTGGTGTGGAGGCAAACGCAATGCAAAAACCAAAACAGTTCTTTGGTGCAGCACGTAAAATAGAAAACGGTGGATCGCTGACTATACTGGCAACCGCGCTGATAGATACGGGATCAAAGATGGATGAAGTGATATTTGAAGAATTTAAGGGTACCGGTAATATGGAACTGCAGCTTGACCGCCGCCTGGCTAACAAACGTATATTCCCTGCTATTGACATTACCTCATCTTCTACCCGCCGCGATGACCTGCTGCTGGAAAAAGATATACAGAACAAGATGTGGCTGCTGCGTAACCACATAGCCGATATGAACACAGAAGAAGCCATGAAGTTCCTGACACAGCAGTTAAAGGGCACTAAGAGCAATGAAGAGTTCCTGGCGACAATGAATAAATAATCGATCAAATACTTTAATAGAGATAAAGCAACTACGGAAACGTGGTTGCTTTTTTGTTTTTATGAATTTCCTGAGCAGAGTGTACAACTAATCATTAGCAGTATGCCTGATGCAAGAAGCGTATATTTTGCTATTTGATAAACGGTTTTGTTGAACTTAAAAATTACTATGGTCAAAAGGATAAAGCCAATCGCGAAAACCAGCATGCTAATGGTAAATATAAAAACCCCTAGATCTCGTTTTTGTATAGTGGAATGAGCAATCGTTAAAAACATTACATAACTCATTTTAACGCACTACCAAATGTTGAGCATAATGTGAAGCTGACCAATAGTAAAATGCCTGTGGCGAGTAAAACATATCGTGTAACCTTCCTAATATCCTTGACAAATATTGACACGATCAGCATCAGCAAGCTGATAGGAATGCCTAATAAGCCAACCATACCAAGGGTAAGTGCGAGTGCGCTGATAGTATCTGTTTTTAGTATTATAAATGTAATAAAATAAATCCTGTAGTTAGAATATAGCTTTGCTTTTAAGTTCGTTTAGATGCTGTTCTTTCTCATCCCTGTAAAATAAATTCATTGTTTCAAAAGGGATGATTCTTCCGTCTTTACTTACTATATGTACACATGATTTCTTTATTGCACGTACATCAAAATCATAGGCGTCGATAAAACGCATAATAATGATACGGAAAAGGTTTTCGTAGCTTAAGCCTGGTGCATATATTTGTGGAAGGCAGCAAAGTAATTGGTGCATATTGTCTGTGACCCTGTCCACAGAAATGCCTGTACTGAATATTTTAATCAAATGTTCATGCAGGGCTGTATCCTGCTCGTATACTATTGTATTCTTTGAATTGTTTAGTAATAGAGCGGGGTCTATATAGCGGGTAAGCGGAAATACCTGGCCGTTGAGCTTTAATGCGTAGCCCATAGCCAAAGCATCAGGATTGCAGGGTACGGGAATTATATCGTTTGGCTGAAAAACATTGGTTTGGGATAGTATACCGTCGCGAACTTCTGTAAGCGTAAGGCGATTTCTTTCAGGTTCGTGCTCAAACCTGCCGGCAATTTGCACGGGCTGGAAAGTAACGCCGCGTACACAACGCTGCTGCAAGGCAAATTCTATTATTTTGCCAATTTCATCATCATTTAGGCCTTTCTGAAGAGTGATGACCAGGGTGGTGGATAGGTTTAGCTCATTTAATTTCTCCAAAGCTTTATATCGAATGTCGGTTAGGTCTTTGCCCCGTAGTGTTTGCAATACTTCCGGTTTGAAAGAATCAAATTGCAAATAAACCTCAAAGTCGGGCATATAGGTGGCCAATCGCTCTGCAAAGTCGGGGTCTTGTGCTATACGAATGCCGTTAGTATTCACCATCAGGTGTTTTATTGGCTTCCGCTTTGCTATTTCCAGTATCTCAAAGAACTGTGGATGTATAGTGGGCTCGCCGCCGCTTATCTGCACAACATCCGGCTCACCTTCGTTAGCAACAATTATATCGAGCATTCGCTCTACTTCTTCTACAGTGCGATGCCTGCCATAATGTGGTGATGACATGGCATAGCAAGTAGGGCAGCTCAGGTTGCAGCGATCAGTTATCTCCACAAGCGTGAGACAACTGTGCTGTTCATGGTCAGTACAAAGACCGCAGTCGTACGGACAACCGTAGTGCGTCTTTGTGTTGAATTTAAGTGGTGTTTCTGAAGGTTTGTTATAGTTGCGAATATTCTTGTAATACTCAATATCGGTTGCGATCACTGTTTTGAAAAAGCCATGCTCACTGCAGGTTTTCAGCATGTAGACCTTGTCATTTTCAAAAACAATTTTTGCCTCTATGCGCTTAAGGCAAGTAGGGCATAGGCTGATGGTGTAGTCGTAATAAGTATATTTTCTTACAGGCATTTGTCGGCTATTAGTAAACGAGGTTTCAGGATATATCGAATATAGTATAGTAATCCGAATAAGCAGGCAATTTGTATAGAGCCCAGGCCGAAGAAATAATGCCAGCCGGGTTTAATGAAATCGAGCAGAAAGCGAAATAAAAGGTATAAGGCGAGAAATATTTTAAAATTGGCTCCCTCTTTAAATGTAAAATGTTTATTTAGCTGCCAGATAAGGAGCCATGTAAGTATCAGAAATAGAATTTCGTAAAGAGTGACCGGGTGCCTCAATATGCCATCACCAAGGTCCATAGCCCATGGCAGATGGGAGGGCAAACCATAAGTTTCTTCATAGATGCCTGCAGAGAAGCAGCCTATTCGTCCAATGATCATGGCAAGCAATAAAGGATATACAAACAGGTCGCCGCTTTTATGTTGCTCGCCTATTCCCTTTTTTGCAATTTCGACTCCTGCAAGTCCGCCGAGCAAGCCGCCAGCTATGGTTTTGTTTCCCGCAAAATAAAGCCAGGGATGATGTGATGCCATCCATTGTGGCAAATTTTCCAGGCTACCCAGTAAATGAGCGCCTATAACAGCACCGAAAGTTGCACCGATCAATATCCAGATCCTGTTTGAGGAATCGATACTATCACCTCTCTTTCTACGCAAAAAAAGATAGTAACGGAAACCAACAAAAATCCCGAGCGCCTCCATGATGCCATGAAGCAGCACAGGCTCGTTAAACAATTTTACAGTAACAGGAAAATTCATAAGGTCAGGAGCTGTGGTCAACAATAATTACCCACTTACCATTTATTTTATGCAGCAGCAAGGTATAAGAGCCGCCAATATCGCCGGCCTCTCGGGTTAATTGCCATTTGCCTATGATAAAGTAATAATCCGAAGAAAGCCTTTTCATGTTGATGATGGTTGAGGTGAGCCTGCCCATGTGTGCGGCATCAGGATAGGCCTTTTGATAACGGGCTAATGTGTTGCTGTAGCCATAGTTAGGGCCATTCTTGCCTATGAATACCAGGCTGTCATTTTCCCAGTAACCCTTCATATAGCCTGCTATATTCCCCTTGTTCCATTCTGTAACCTGTGCAGACAACATTTTTCGGATGAATTGTTCATCTTTTGCCTGAGCGAATGAGCTAAATGATAATACAAGGCAATATGCAGCACCAAGCAATGATTTTACTACAGTAGATCGCATGCTGCTAATATAGGCAAGCAAGGATAATTTATGTCCTTTTTCAGCCGTTTGGCTGATTTGACTATTTTTGCCGCGTTATGGCAAATGAGAAAACACTGCAGGATATAATCTCCCATTGCAAGGAATACGGTTTTATCTTCCCTTCCAGCGAAATATATGACGGGCTGAGTGCGGTATATGACTACGGTCAGTATGGCGCGGAGCTGAAGAAGAACATAAAGGACTACTGGTGGAAAAGCATGACCCAGATGCATGAAAACATTGTGGGTATAGATGCGGCCATCTTTATGCACCCAACGGTGTGGAAGGCCAGCGGCCACGTAGATAACTTCAGCGACCCGATGATAGACAATAAGGATAGCCAGAAGCGCTATCGTGTAGATCATTTACTGGAGGGCTATGCAGAAACATTGCCCGCAGAACAGGGTGAAGCATTGCTTGCCAAGATGGACCAGCTGCTTGCTGCTGATGACTTTGCCGGATTGAAAACGCTGATAGAAGAAAATAACATAAAATGCGCCATAAGTGGCACCTGCAACTGGACAGAAGTACGGCAGTTTAACCTGATGTTCTCTACACAGCTGGGTTCCGTATCGGAAGAAGCGAGTGAGATATACTTGAGGCCGGAAACTGCGCAGGGTA
>JBQCEX010000046.1:0-8717 GCA_051959855.1 Flavipsychrobacter sp.
GGCTTTGTCTGCCTTAGGCACACGCGCCTGATAGTGGTGACATAAAGCGACAGCAAGCGCATCGCTGGCGTCCATGAACTGAACCGTTTCCTTGAATTTCAGTGTATGTTGTAGCATCTCCCAAACCTGTTCCTTAGTAGCGTTACCCCTGCCGGTAATGGATTGCTTGATCTTACGCGGCGCATATTCTACCGCCTTCAGTCCACTCATCATGGCGGCAGCCATCGCAACCCCCTGTGCGCGGCCCAGCTTCAGCATACTCTGTACGTTTTTGCCAAAGAATGGCGCTTCAATGGCGACTGCCACAGGACTGTGAACCTTGATAAGACTTTCCATCTTTCTATAGATGAGTTCGAGCCGCTCGATATGATCTTTGTTCTTGGCTAATTGTAATACCCCCATTTCTACCAATGAAACATTATTTTTGTTGATAGCGATGAGTCCGTAACCCATTACGAGCGTACCCGGATCTATACCAAGAATAATGTGGGGATCTTGCTGCAAAGACTAGAAATTATTGAACAAAAGTACCAAAATATGGCTCAACTACATACTTGGCGGTATTATTTCCGCAGTATTGTTATGGAGCATTTACCTGCAGGTAAAAAAGCAGTTAGCGAGCGTAGACGCCAGCGTATGGCAGCAAACAGGCCCTGATATTTTTATATGGCTGTGCATATTGCTGATGCCTGTGAACCTGCTGCTGGAAACGCGAAAATGGCATATCCTTGCCAACTCGGCAGAGCCACTATCATTCAGGCAGGCATTTACCAGCTATTTAGGCGGACTTGCTTTTTCCATGATCACGCCGAACCGCATAGGTGAGTACCCCGGGAGAATACTATACCTGAAAAGAAAGAACACGTTCCGGCTGATCAGCGTGTCGGTTTTGGGAGCAGTGGCGCAGCTGCTTACTGTATTCATCTTTGGCATGGCGGGCCTTATCTATTATAATGTCGCCTTTCCCGGGCCGTTTGAAAAAACGGTATTGCTAGGTTGTGTGTTGGTTACAGCAGGTATTGCGCTTGTATTCTGGCGCTTTGAAACATGGATGCCCCTATTGGAAAATATACGCTGGATGCGTAAATTTAATATATACGGACAGTTGCTGAAACGATTCAGTGCCAGGGAGCAATGGACCATATTAGGCATATCGTTACTGCGCTATGGAGTCTTTACGGCACAATATTTGTTTTTTCTTCGTTGGATGAATGTATATATGCCGCTTGCTGAAGGATATTGTATGGCAGCATTGTTTTTCTGGGCAATAGGCGTGATACCATCCATAGCGCTGGCGGAGCTAAGTGAACGAGGCCAGGTGAGCCTGTACCTGTTTCACCATTTCTCCCCAAATACCCTGGGCATCTTAGGAGCCACATTGGGTATATGGCTGCTGAACCTGATAATACCTTCCATAGTTGGGAGTATATTATTACTCAGAATGAGGCTATTGCGATAAGGAATGGATTAATAACAAGCTGAATAATATGATAGTATTAAAGAGAATAGGTTTTAGTATTATTTTATCCCTCATTAGTATATTTAGCTTTGCTCAAAACGATTTTTGCGGCATCAAGAATCACAGCTTCCAGGATGGAGAAAAGCTGAGCTTTAAGGTTTATTATAACATGGGGCGAATATGGATAAGCGCAGGCGACGCAGTATTTTCCACAACCACTGAAATGCTAAACGGCCGAAAAGTATTTCATATAACCGGGGAAGGAAGGACATCTAAATCTTACGAATGGTTTTATAAAGTGCGGGACACTTATGAAAGCTTCATTGATGAAGAAACCATGCTGCCTGCGAAGTTCGTGCGGAATGTAAACGAAGGGGGCTTCAAGATATATAACAATGTGTCATTTAACCAGAATATTGGGCAAGCGGTATCAACTAAAGGCATCTATAATATACCTAAGTGTACACAGGATGTATTGTCGGCTATTTATTATGCAAGGAATATAGATTACAACCGCTACAAACCGGGAGATAAAATTCCTTTCAACTTGTTTCTTGATGACCAGCTTTATTCTCTTTATATACGCTATGTGGGTAAGGAACGAATAAACACCCGATATGGCACTTTTAATGCCATTAAGATAGTACCGTTGTTAATACAGGGCAGCATTTTTAAAGGTGGTGAAAAGATGGTGGTATGGGTGAGCGATGACAATAACCATTTACCTTTGCGCGTGGAGAGCCCCATATTAGTGGGCAGCATAAAGGTGGACCTGATGGGCTACGATAAACTACGGAATCCGTTCAGCAGCCTTGTAAGCAAGAAATAAGCGTGCTATTTTTACACGATTAATTTAAACTGACTGACGTCTATGATCTCATTGGGTGGTAAGGACCTTGATATAGCTTTATTTGAACAAATCATTCTGCAACAAAAACCAATAAGTATAGCACCTGCTACCCTGAAGGAGCTGAAGCGCAGCTATGACTTCCTGAATAGCTTTTCTACCGACAAGCTTATTTACGGTATTAATACAGGTTTTGGCCCTATGGCCCAATACCGCATAGATGATGGCGACCGCAGGCAACTGCAATACAACCTGATACGCAGTCACAGTTCCGGCATGGGTCAATTGCTGTCGCCACAGTACTGCCGCTCATTACTGCTGGCAAGGCTTAATACTTTATTGCAGGGCTATTCGGGTATTCACCCTGATACTGTTACTTTGATAACAGAGCTAATAAATAATGAAGCTTACCCATGCGTATATGCACATGGTGGTGTAGGCGCGAGTGGCGACCTTGTGCAATTAGCACACCTGGCATTAGGACTAATAGGTGAAGGTAACTTCTGGTTTGAAGGTAAGGTGCAGCCTGCTAAAAATGTATTTAAGAAGCTGAACCTGCAGGCCCTTACCATACATATACGTGAGGGACTGGCTATGCTGAACGGCACATCTGCAATGACAGGTATAGGCGGCATTATTGTAATAAGAGCACAACGTTTGGTGGTTTGGAGCACGCTATTCTCATTAATGATCAATGAGCTGATGGAGGCTTATGATGACCATTTCTCTGAACAACTGAATGCAGTGAAACACCATAAGGGGCAACAGCAAGTGGCTAAGTGGATGCGTGCATTTGCAAAGAACAGCAAGCTGCTGAAGAAACGTAATGAACACCTGTATAATAAGAAGGTAACAGAAGATGTGCTGGAAGAAAAGGTACAGGAAAACTATTCCGTACGTTGCGTACCACAGATATTAGGCGCTATACTGGACACTATAGACTATACACGACAGACAATAGAGCATGAATTAAATTCTGTAAACGATATTCCGGTAGTTGACTATAAGAACAAGAATATTTATCACGGCGGTAATTTTCACGGTGATTATGTGGCAATAGAAATGGATAAGATGAAGCTGGCTGTAACCAAACTGTCTATGCTTGCTGAGCGTCAACTCAATTTTCTGTTGAATCCTGCATTGAATGGTAAGATACCGGCATTTGCTAATGCGGGTGTTTTGGGCTTAAACTTTGGCATACAAGGGATGCAATACCCTGCAACTTCGACCGTGGCGGAAAACCAGGCACTAAGCACTTCGCTATACGTGCATAGCATACCTAACAATAATGACAACCAGGATATAGTGAGCATGGGCACCAATGCAGCGCTGGCCTGTGAGCGGGTAATAGAAAATACATACGAAGTATTGGCAGTTGAATTATCTGCTTTGCTGCAGGCCATAGACATAAAGGGCATCAGCAATAAATTGTCACCATCATCTAAATGGCTTTATAGTAATGGCAGGGAAATTTTCCCATTCTTTAAGGAGGACTTTTCTGCATCTCAAAAACTACAGCAGCTGAAAGGCTGGCTGATGGATACAGACATTGTTGCACACTTTGGTAAAAACTTAAAATAAATAGACTTGTCTCTAAAAAAATACGCACTAGTAACAGGAGGGTCACGCGGAATAGGCCGTGCTATTTGCATAAAAATGGCAGCGCTGGGCTATCATGTTATCATCAATTATAAAGGCAATAAAGAAGCAGCACAGGAAACAGCAAGACTAGTGCAGGAGAAAGGTGTGGAAGCTGAGCTAATGGCTTTTGATGTAGCGAACAGAAAGGAAGTAAAACAAATACTGGGTAGCTGGGTAGAAACGTACAAAGATGTAGTGATAGAAGTGTTGGTAAATAATGCGGGTATAAGACAAGATGTGCTGCTGCCTATGATGAATGATGAACAATGGGACAATGTGATAAACACCAGCCTGCAAGGCATGTATAATGTAACCAAGCAGGTGCTGACCAATATGGTGATGAACCGATATGGCCGCATCATCAATGTAGTATCGTTAAGCGGCATCAAGGGTATGCCGGGGCAGGTGAATTATTCTGCCGCTAAAGCAGGTATGATAGGCGCTACCAAAGCCCTTGCACAGGAAGTAGCCCGCAGGAATATAACAGTGAATGCGATAGCTCCCGGCTTTATAAAAACAGATATGACCGAAGAACTGAATGAAGCAGAGCTGGCGAATATGATACCTATGAAGCGTTTTGGTACTGCCGAGGAAGTAGCTGAGCTGGCAGGCTTCCTGGCTTCCAAACATTCTTCTTATATTACAGGACAGGTTATCTCCATAAACGGTGGATTATATACCTAAGGTGCAAATTTGTTTTTCATGAGTCGTGTTGTTATTACGGGTTTAGGCATTTACTCTTCATTAGGCAAGAATAAGGAAGAGGTAACTCAGTCATTATTCCAGGGAAAATCAGGTATTATATTAGACCCTGCGCGTAAAGCTATGGGCTATCGCTCAGGATTAACAGGCTATGTTGAGCGTCCTCAATTAAAGGGGCACATAGACAGACGTGCACGCATCATGATGCCGGAGCAGGCAGAGTTTGCATACATGGCAACAACAGAGGCCCTGGAACAGGCAGGCATAAATATCGACTACCTGGAGCACAATGAAACAGGTATCATATATGGCAATGACAGCTCGGCCAAGCCTGTAATTGAAGCCATGGACCTGATACGCGAAAAGAAAGACACTATACTGGTAGGCTCGGGCAACGTATTCCAGGTGCTAAACTCTACTGTGAGCATGAACCTGTCAACTATCTTTAAATTACAGGGCATTAATTTTTCGGTAAGCGCTGCGTGTGCCAGTGGGTCACATTCAATAGGCTTAGGATACTTATTTATAAAGCAAGGTTTGCAAGACCGTATTATATGTGGTGGCGCACAGGAAGTAAATATTTACTCCATGCCAAACTTCGATGCATTGGGAACATTCTCCATAAGAGAGGATGCACCTGAAAAGGCATCGCGTCCATTTGACCGTGATCGTGACGGCCTTGTACCCGGTGGTGGTGCTGCAACAGTGATATTAGAAAGCCTGGAATCAGCACAGGAACGCGGAGCGACTATACTTGCGGAAGTAATAGGCTATGGTTTTTCATCTAACGGGCAGCATATATCTAATCCAAGCATAGAAGGGCAGATACGTTCCATAAACAGAGCTTTGAAAGATGCAGGGATAAATGCCAATACAATACAGTACATCAATGCGCATGCAACATCTACCCCGGCAGGTGATGGCAGTGAAGCAGAAGCGCTATACGAAGTGTTTGGCAGTAAGACACCTATCAGTTCTACTAAATCAATGACGGGGCACGAATGCTGGATGGCCGGCGCAAGTGAAATAGTGTACTCAATGCTAATGATGGAACATGGCTTTATAGCTCCCAACATAAATTTTGAAAATCCTGACGAGCATTCGGCTAAGATCAACATTGTCCCTCAAACACTTAAGCAATCTTTTGACCTATTCCTTTCTAATTCATTTGGTTTTGGCGGTACTAATTCTTCGCTTATAGTGCGCAGGTGGGATAAGTAGTATAACTAAGGAGTGATTGACATCCTAAATAAAAAGCGTTAAATTTAGGATAACTAAATCACATCCCTTATGAAGCTCTTTACTACTTGTAAGTTATTTACATTAATCCTAGTACTAATCCTCACATCAAAAGCTCAGGCGCAATCAACCTGGCAGCATTCCTTTGGCGGTTCAGATATAGATGTAGCGTATACAGTGCAGCCAACATCTGACGGCTATATATTTGCCGGCTGGACATTTTCATCTGATAGCGAAATCAGCTCCAATCACGGCAGCACTGATATATGGGTAGTAAAAACTGATATCAACGGCAATGTGAAATGGTCTAAAACATATGGCGGCACCAGCGAGGAAAAAGCTTACGACATACAACTTACTTCAGATGGGGGGTATATAGTAGCCGGCTATACTTATTCCATAGATGGCGACATTACTTCAGGGTCCCAAGGCTACCAGGACGTGCTGGTAATGAAAATAAGTTCAAGTGGCAGCCTGAGCTGGGAAAAAACATATGGCGGCTCAGACAATGATATTGCCTACTCTATACAGCAAACCGGAGATGGCGGATATATAGTAGGCGGAACAACCTACTCAAATAATGGTGATGTAAGCAAGAATCAAGGCAGTAGCGACATGTGGCTGCTGAAACTTGACAACAATGGCAACAAAAGCTGGGAAAAAACTTATGGTGGGTCGGCAGCAGATGCGGGGTATGCGGTACAGATAACTGATGATGGCGGATATATTTTAGCAGGTGCAACAAAATCGTTGAACGGTGATGTAACCGGCTATCATAACAGCGGTTTTGGATCAGATTATTGGGTAGTAAAAGCCGATGCATCAGGAAGCCTGGTATGGGAAAAAACATTAGGAGGCACCCTTGACGAGGAAGCCCATGCGATAAGAGAGGCATCAGATGGAAGCTTTACAGTAGCCGGCTATTCTTATTCTAATGATGGAGATGTAAGCGGTAATCATGGTGTACAGGACATGTGGGTGGCGAACCTGGACCCTGCCGGCAGCACTGTGCAATGGCAAACTTCTTTAGGCGGCTCGCAACCTGAATATGCCTATTCTCTAAAACAAAACACCGATGGCACCTATATAGTTGCTGGCTCTACACAATCGAGCGACGGACAGGTTACTGCCTATCATGGAGGCACAGACTACTGGGCCGCGAAGCTGGATATTTCCGGTAAGCTGATCTCAGAATATTCTTTTGGCGGCGCGAATGACGATATAGCCCATTGCATAGCACAAACAAGCGATGGAGGTTTCATTATTGCCGGGGAAACAAAATCGACTGACGGCGATATCACACAAACATTTGGTAATACTGATGCATGGCTAATAAAGATATTGCCTGCTTTAAATTTGCAAACAATCAGCAATACCGATAATAATATACAAGTTTACCCAACTGTAACTAAGGGGAATTTGAATGTTTCATTGCCCCAGGAGTATGAACATGCCAGCATAAGGCTTATAGATATGCTGGGCACACAGATAAGTATTAATGAAACGGATGGGCTGCAGCGCAGTGTACATATCAGCAACGCAGCAGCGGGTGTCTATTTACTGCAAATAGCTAATGCCGATAAAGTGAATAATTTTAGAATTATTTATAACCCTTAAACGCAAGGGATGGCCGGATTCTTTTTATCTTAGGGCTTGCTATGAAGAGGATCTCGCTGACAGCTCTATTGATTATTCCGCTTTTCTTACAAACAACTATTTCTTACGCCCAGCAGGAAAAACGCTGGCTGAAGCATCATATTTCCTTGCTTAGCAGCCCAACCATGATGGGCCGCGGGTATGTAAATAAAGGTCATGATAAAGCTGCAAAGTATGTGCTCAGATATTTTAGAGCTTATGGCTTGCAGCCAGTGAATAAGGACAGCACCTATATACAGACTTATACATTCCCCGTAAATACTTTTCCGGGAACGTTAACATTAAAGATCAACAAAAATGAATTAGCGGCTGGTGCTGACTACCTGGTTGATGCTGCAAGCAGTTCGTTTAACGCTGACAAGATAAAAGTGAGCACTGTTGACCTGAATAAAGTAAGTGACAGCACAGTATGGAATAAAACAAAAGCAAAATGGCATACTGATAGCAGGGCGTATTTTTTGAAAAATACTGACAGCTTTTGCAAACACTTTTCCATAAGCGAGCGAAAGTTTGCCAGGCAATTACCGGCGGGATGTTTTTTCATTCCGCAGCATGGTAAAATCACCTGGACAGTTGCCATTGACACCATACCTGCTACAGTATTTTACCTGGAGGATACCGTATTGCCCCGCAGAATAAAGAAAGCTACCGTGCATGTGAACAATGTATATCTGCCAGCTGCTAAAAACAAAAACGAAAATATAATAGCCTGCGTACCAGGCACTGTGAGTGATAGCTTCGTAGTGTTTACTGCACATTACGATCACCTGGGCATGATGGGCAATGCGGCATATTTCCCTGGCGCCAGTGATAATGCAAGTGGCACTGCAATGCTCTTGTACCTGGCTAATTATTTTGCGCAAAACCCGCAGCGCTATACAATGGTATTTATTGCTTTTAGCGGCGAAGAGGCAGGACTGTTAGGCTCCAGCTATTTCGTGAAACATCCAATGATACCACTGGACCACATTCACTTTCTTACCAACCTGGATATAATGGGTGATGCTACAAATGGTGTTACTGTAGTAAATGCGACAGAGTATAAGAAAGAGTTTGCAGCCCTGCAGAAATTAAATGATGCTAAGGGTTATTTACCAGAAATAAAAAGCAGGGGCAAAGCAGCCAACAGTGATCACTATTATTTTACAGAGGCAGGCGTGCCATCATTCTTTA
>JBQCEX010000047.1:0-2351 GCA_051959855.1 Flavipsychrobacter sp.
AGTTCTTTGACATACTGTAAACCCTAATTAGGATTATCCAGTTCCCCTTTAGGGGCGGAGGGGGGAATGAGACATTTTGTAACATTCTGGGTAGTAAATGAGTAGCAATGTAACATAGTCAAAAAGCATAATAAATCAATAGCCACAGCTCTTTCAGGCAATTTCACCCGAAAGAATGTCCCAAAAAAGTTTTTCTCACAAAATGTTACATAAGTCAATCAACTAACCCAGTATAGGATGTCGCTTAAATTCTCTATTCCTGTCAAACAGGTAGCGGTAGGTAGTCAATATGCGGCTCCTATGGGTACCTAAGCTTTCGGCTATGTTCACCATCTTGGGGTTGAAGTCTCCTATCCACTGCATTTCATAGTCTTCATATCTGTTCATAGACTGTATCACCTTGGCGCCTTCCACTATCATATAGGCATCCACTCCTTTCCCCTGGAATTCCGGTATAATGCCAAACACCAGTCCCACAAAGCGGCTGCACTTACCAAATTTTTGCAGGTACAGGAACTTCAGCTTTTGCAGCAATCCGAACTTACCATTCAGATGCTTGAAGAATTGGTTTAGGTCAGGCAGGTTTACCCACATAGCTATCGGCTCATCTTTGTAGTAGGTAAACCAGGTAATGTGTTCATCCATCACAGGCTTCATGGTCTTGAACATTTTCTGCACGGTCTTCTCCTCCAGGCTTTTGCCGCCGCCATGTCCGGCCCAAGCCTTATTGTAGATGTAAGTAAAGTCCTTTGCAAATTTTTCTATCTGGCTCTTCTTTATCGGTACGGCTCTATAGTTCGGGTCTTTTGCCAGTGCTGCATGCCGCTCGTAGAATTTGTCCTGCAGTTGTTGCTTTACTTTCATAGCAAAGCATATTTGGTTGAAGTACAGCTTAAACCCATAGGTTTCAAACAGCTTCTGGTAGTACGGCGGATTGTAGTTCATACCGTACAGCGGTGAGTAAAAACCATCTGTCACCATGCCCCACCACTTGTCACGTTCGCCAAAGTTTATGGGCCCGTCCATTGCTTCCATACCGCGTTCCTGTAGCCATTGTTTGCAATGGTCCAGCATATAGCTGGCCGCTGCCTGGTCGTCTGCACATTCAAAGAAGCCTACGCCTCCTGTTGGCTGCTCCTGCTTGTATTGCCTGTTCACAAAAGCTGCTATGCGCCCTATGGCCTTGCCATTATCATCTTTCAATATCCAGCGCGTACATTCGCCGCGTTTAAAGAACTTGTTCTTCGCAGGGTCAAATACTTCCTCAATGTCCTTATCCAGCGGCCTTATCCAGTTCGGATCATGCTTGTAAATATCGGCTGCTACCTGTAAAAACAATTGCTTATCTGCATCACTCTTTACCTCGTGCATCTGCATACGCGAAAACGGATTTTTAGGCCGGAAAGATAATTCAAAATGGATATAGCCAATAAGTCTTAATAATCTTATTAATATATGGCGGTATGCTTATTTTAAACAACTGCAATCGTATTTTTTCTTAGATTGCCATTTCATGCAGTTGTTTTTTTGGATCATAGCTATAGTTGTTGCGGCGGGTGCAGGTTATTGGATATACATTGCCGATAAGCGCCGTGCCGTACCCTTTCCATGGCTGTCTGCATTATTACGTGGCTTGGTGGTGTTCTTAGTGCTGTTGCTGCTATTGGTACCTACGGTCACCATCACACGCAATGAAACGCAAAAGCCTATCATCCTCTTCTTGCAGGACAACTCGGCTTCTATACCTGTAGCCTTAGGCAAAGACTCCGCCAGCTATCGCCAAAACGCCCAGCAACTTATCAGTCGCCTTTCAGATAAGTATCGGGTCATACAATGGGGCTTTGGCAATGCGGTTCAAACAGATAGCATTTTCAACTATCATCAGCAGGCCACTGATATCTCCACTGCTATAGCCCGTGCGCAGGATTTCTTTGGCACACAGAACCTGGGCGCCGTGATCTTAGCTTCAGATGGGCGCTATAACCAGGGCGTAAATCCTTTATACCAGTCAGTTTCGCTGCATAGCACCTTATACACAGTTGCCATAGGCGATAGCACCGCACAAAGAGATCTGCGTATCCCCAGGGTATATGCCAACAAAACGGTCTCACTCAATAGCCAGTTTGAAATTCGTGCAGATATAGTTGCCTCTCTATGCAAAGGATATAACAACAGCATACAGCTGCAGGAAGCAGGGGCAACACAATCAAGTACGCCGATCAATATAAACACTGACAGGTTTGATCGCTCGGTAGCATTCACTGTTAAGGCTGCTAAAGCAGGGCTGCACCACTACATCATTACCGCACCACCGGCAGATGGCGAAAAGAATGTAGCTAACAATCGCAAAG
>JBQCEX010000048.1:0-6576 GCA_051959855.1 Flavipsychrobacter sp.
TGTATTTATTGTTAAATAGCTCCGGACACCTGAGGTACTAAGCCAATGCCCTGTAATGCATTAATGCACTCTTCTCTTATATCCCATAAATCCAGTGGCGAGTAGTCAATATGCTCCTTTGTTTGCCATTTGGTAATAAAGCCTTTGTGATATCCCACCTTGAAATCCACCACTTCTTCAGGCGTTATTTCCTTTTCCTCCAGCAAGTCTGATAAGAAATCCAGCGGTGTGGAGTTCTTTCTTGTATAATCAAGAATAAGGTCGTGATATTTAAGATAGATGTGTGCCTCAGGGATATATTCGAGTCCATATTGATTTAAGATCGGCGCAATGATAGGAGTATTGCGTTTATTCATCCTGAATATGCCCATTATTAGTTTAAAATCACCTTGGCCATTCTCGTGGGCAAGCTGTTTTAGCAGCGCATGCTTTGTACTGCAGGTACCATGGCTGTCTATTAGTACACAGGAAATATCTTTCTTATTTGTGTTTCGTTTGTAGGGGAGGGCTTTAATAAATTGAGCTGCTTCTGAAAATGTATATATGTTTCTTTCAACAAATAATAATGAAATTTTCTCTCCTGAGGCAATCTCAAAATCTTTGTAATAATTAGTAGAGAACCCTGCTTCCATTAAGGCAAATTTATGGATGAAATCCCGGTAAATAATAAAGCCTCTACACAAAATAGAGGCTTTATTTCATTATGGAGATTAAAATCCGATTAATGCATCGCTTCGGACATGTTCATTTTTTGAGCTGATTTCCCTTTTACAAAGAGTACAAATGGTACACATATAAGGAACATAATACCCAGGTACAGGAATACGTCCATATAAGACAGCACAGCAGCCTGCTTGGACACCATATAATCTATTGTTTGATAGGCAGTGCTGCGGGCCACATTGGGAGCCATACCATGTGCTATATAATTTGCCTGCATGCCATTTACACGTTGCTGCACAGCGGCACTATTTACATTAAGATTGCTCACCAGATCACTTCTATGCACCATATTTTGGTGTGCCATAAAAGTAGTGATAAGGGCTACCCCAAATGAACCGCCTAACTGGCGCATCATACCGGTGAAGGCCGCGCCCTGACCTATCTGTTGGCCCTTCAGTGTTGATAACGAAAGGGTAGTAATAGGAATAAAGAGCATACCCATACCTATACCACGTACTATGAGCATCCAAAAGAAGTTAGGAGCTCCTGTATCAGGGGAAATTATCTTGTATCCCCAAAAACTATAGAAAAAGAATAGCAACATACCAAGGGAAACAAGATATTGCTGCTTAACCCCCTTCTGAAGCATCTGTCCGATGATAGGCATCATAAAGGCAGTGGTAAGTGCCGACGGAATCATAAGCGCACCAGACTGCAGGGCCGTCCAGCCCAGGGTGGCCTGCGTATAAAGCGGTATGATAAACGTAGATCCATACAAACCAAACCCAAGTATAAATGATAGTATAGTACCGACTCGAAGATTATTATTCTTTAATACCCTTAGCTCTACTATAGGGTTCTTATAAGTTAGTTCACGCCATATAAAGAAAAAGAAGCCGAGAATAGCAGTAATTGTTAAGAATACAATTGCGCCGCTATCAAACCAGTCATCTTCCTGTCCGCGTTCCAATACATACTGTAGAGAGCCTACTGCTATAGCCAGGAATGCAATACCATACCAATCAATATCCTTCCTTGATTTCTTCTCCGCATACCTGGGACTACGAACAAACTGTAAAGTCATCAACGCAGCTATTGTTCCAATAGGAATATTGATATAGAATATATAAGGCCATGAATAATGCTCTACAATATAACCACCTAATGGAGGGCCTAAAGTAGGACCTATGATAACACCCAGGCCGTATATAGCCTGTGCCATACCGCGTTTTTCAGCAGGGTAGCTTTCGGTAATAATGGTTTGGGATGTAACCAGCAGTGCACCACCACCAATGCCCTGTACAAATCTGAAGAGCACAAGCTCCCATATACTATGAGCATTCCCGCAAAGGAACGAGCAAATGGTGAATATAACAATGGAAGCTGCAAAGTAGTTTCGGCGGCCAAATTGCTGAGAAAGCCAACTGGTCATAGGCACTATGATCACATTACCTATGGCATAGGCTGTGATTACCCAGCCCACCTCATTCAGGGTTGCACCAAGGTTACCCTTCATGTCATTTAGCGCAACATTGACAATGGTGGTATCCACTATTTCCAGCAGGGCACAAAGTATGGCCGTGATGGTGATAATGACCCGCCTGAATCCATATTCAACTAATGAATCTTGCATAAAAATTGTTTAATTAATTGTTCTCTTATAGAGAATATATTAGTCCAGGTGTACATCCACGTCCACGTTCATACCCGGACGGAGTTGCTGAACCAATTTGTCGTTAGGGTTTATAAACTCAATCTTAACCGGCAGGCGCTGAACTACTTTTACAAAGTTGCCAGAAGCATTGTCCGGAGGTAAAAGAGCAAATCGTGCGCCAGTGGCAGGAGAGAATGAAGTTACTTTTGCTTCAAAATCGTGACCGGGATAAGCGTCTACATGCACTATTACTTTCTGGCCCACTTTCATTTTATCCAGCTGAGTTTCTTTGAAGTTTGCAGTTACCCATATGCTGCTATCTGCTACTACACTGAACAGTGATTGACCTGCCTGCACGAACTGACCAGGACGAATGTTGATCTTTGATACAAGACCATCTTCAGGTGCAGTGATCACTGTATAAGAAAGATTAAGCTTGGCATTGTCCAGATCCGCCTGGCGTTGTTGAATATTAGCCTGCGCTACACTTATTTGCTGACCGGTAGCTGCGCTTTGAGATTCACTTGCGAGGCTAGTACGTGCAGCTGCATTTTTCTGTTCTATAAGTACCTGTAATTGACGTTCAGCAGTTTCTTTAGCAGCCTGGGCCTGTTCGAATTGCTGTTGCGTAATTGAATGGTCCTTTATCAGGTTAGCATAACGCTGGTAGTCCTGGTTTGCGCGCCAAACGTTTACCCGTGCGGTTGCGATCTGTGCATCTGCGGTTGAAACATTTGCCTTTGTAGTTGCAACATTAGCTTGTGCAGCAGCAGTAGATGCGTTTGCAACACCCAGGTTGCTTTTAGCAGCAGCTAAAGCAGCTTCAGCTTGTGCAACTTTAATCAATTCATCGCTGTTATCCAGCACGAGGAGTGTGTCTCCTTTCTTCACGCGTTGGTTATCTGTTACCTTAACATTTGCAACATAACCCGAAATGCGTGGAATAACAGGACTGATATTTGCGTCTATCTGCGCATCATCAGTTTCTTCATGGTAGAGAGAGTGGATATACTTGCTGATACCAAAAGTACCACCAACAACCACTAATAAGATAAGCACTATCAAAAAGCGTTTGCTGCTTTTTTTAGGCGCTTCTGTTTCTGCTACAGCCATACCGGGGGTGTGGTTGTTCGATCTTGTTTCGTTTTTTACTTGTGGTTCCATATTATGGTTTAGTCTTTTTAATTGTAGTGTAATGGTTTTGATGATTTATTTTTCGGGGTACTGGCTGTTTAACAATCCTGCTGTTTGTAACAGCTTTTTATAAGCTATCATGGCATCTACCTCAGCAAAGGCGTAGTTCAGTTTTGCCTGCAGTTGAGAGACATCGGCCTCCAGCAGATCAGTAGTGGTCACCAGGTTATTCGTATACTTATTGTTTGTGATCTTATAGTTCTCATTAGCCTGTTCTACTGCCGTGTTGTACACATCTATTTTCTTCTCTGACACTAAGTAGTTTTGATATGCCTGGCTTATCTGTATGCGCACCTGATCGTTCAGCATTTCTTCACTAGCAAGTACCTGCTGCACTTTCGCTTTAGCCTGCGCTACCTTAGCTCCTGTCTTCCAAAGTGAAGACAGATTGTACTGAAGACCTATTCCGCCGTTCACTGCATTAGTGATCGTCAATAAATTAGGAATGTCAGCTGCTATGTAGCCACCTGTCAATGCAAGGCCCGGATAATATTCACCTTTTGTGGCGCGAACATTGGCAAAAGCCGCCTTCTCACGATAACCTAAAGCTGCTATATCTTTCCTGTTCTGCAATGCAGCCTGTTCCCAGTCTGACACGCTCCTTGTATCAGGACTATATTGAAAAGATGTGCTGTCCGGAATGATCTCGGTATTCTCAGGCAGGCCCAGCATCAGGTCCATATTTATGCTGGCTATTTTATAATCATTTTGTGCATCAAGCAAGGTAAGCTCAACGTTAGATTCCTGCAACTGCGCCTTAAGCAGGTCATTACGGGCAATGATGCCATTCTGTTCCAGGTTGCTGAAATCTTTTACGCGTTGTTTAGCCTGATTCAGGTTTTCATTTACAAGATCCACCTGCTTTTTAGCCTTGTAAATATTACTATAGGCTGCTATGGTATTTTGTATTACTCCTTCACGGTCGTTATCTGCATCCAGTTTGGTTGCTTTTGAAAGGTATTTAGCTGACTGGATACTGTAATGGATCCGAAGACCTGAAAATAAAGGCAATGATGCATTTACCAGGGCGTAAGATGCCTGGTCTACTTTTACTGTAGATTGTTGTTGCTCTGAACCTGATCCACTGCCTGAGCTTGAGCTATTGCCGCCACCCAGCTTTACCTTCAGATCCACATTAGGATTGTTTACGCGCAGGTAAGATCCGGATGCCTTTAAATCAGGCAGGCGATTTTCCTTTGCTTCTCTTAGTGTAGCTGTTGCGTCGTCAATTTTAGCGCGACTTAATTTTAGCTGCTTACTATTCTGTAAACTAAGCTGAATAGCTTCATCCAAAGTCAGGTTCTTAGATTCCTGGGCTGAAGCCTGCAGTGCTGCTGTAAGGAGTATTCCCGCAGCAATAGTGCCGAATTTATATATATTATGCTTCATGAGTAAGAGTTGCTTTAAATAAACTTTTTAAGTGATGACTTATTTTTCTTTTTATATGCTTCTGAAAGTCTTCTTCTGGCATATCCATCATGTTATTTAACCTTTTATAATAATTCTGCTGCATAATAAAATGATTAGCGGTACCTATCATGGTAGCCATCATCATTATCACGTCTATATTCTTCTTAAATGTCCCGGCCTTTTGTCCCTCCTGTATTATCTTCCGCACCATTTCAGTGTTCAGGAATTTACTTTCATAGATCAGCTCGCTGATATTTTGCATTTCGCGTACGTGCTGTTCCTGCGCCATCAATCTATAGAAACACTGATTATTCATCATTTTGTCTATATATTTATCTACAAGCTTTTCTATTTTTTGCATTGGGGTATAGCTGCTGTCTTTCAGCATATTCTCCATATGCAGGCGGGTATAACCAATACGATAAACAAATATCGCTTCCATTAGTTTTTCTTTCGATCCAAAATAGTAGGAGATCATTGCGATATTAACTCCAGCATTTTGTGCTATATCTCTCACAGATGTACCCTCGAAACCATTGCTGGCAAACAGCTGCTCTGCTGTCTCAATGATCTGCACCTGTTTTTCGTTGTATTCCATATTCTTTTGCCTCTGCGCCGCAAAGTTAAACACTTGTTTAAAACTAAACAAACGTTTAATTAAATTTCTCCTGAAAAAGAAATTATATACCTATAGGTAAAAACAATGCCATAACAAATGGAAAAGAAGAAACAGGACAAAAGGTCAACTTATTTTGCTCCACTGCGATTGATTTGCTTGTTGTAACAGTATGTTTTTCAATGCCTGGTGCTGCGGCATTGTAAGACTAGGGTCTTCTGTCACCAATTGCTGGGCTGCCACTCTTGTTTGCTCCAATATGGCAGAATCCTGTACTATATCTGCCAATTTGAACTTCAGTACGCCGCTCTGTTTAGTACCATATAGATCACCAGGGCCGCGCATAGCAAGGTCTTGTTCAGCTATTATAAAGCCATTGGCGGTAGAGGTCATAATATTAACACGTTGCGTGCTTTCCTTTGACAGCTTATTGCCGGTCAATAGAATACAATAAGATTGCTCTGCACCTCTGCCTACGCGCCCCCTCAGTTGGTGTAATTGCGACAGACCAAATCGTTCAGCACTTTCTATTAGCATTACGCTCGCATTGGGTACGTCTACGCCTACTTCTATCACAGTAGTAGCTACTAATAGCTGTGCATCACCGCTGGCAAACCGTTTCATGTTACGTTCTCTTACGGCAGCTTCCTGCCTGCCATGCACCATGGCAATATTATATTTGTCTTCAGGAAACCAGACTTTTACCTGTTCAAATCCGGCCATTAAGCTCTCGTAGTCCAGCTTTTCAGACTCTTCTATAAGAGGGTAAACGATATATGCTTGTCGTCCTTTATCTATCTCTTTGCGAATAAATTCCATAACACCTGCACGGCCCATATCCATGCGATGCACTGTTTTTATTTCCTGTCTGCCCGGTGGCAGTTCATCTATTACTGATATATCAAGATCACCATATAATGTCATGGCGAGCGTGCGGGGTATAGGTGTGGCGGTCATTACCAGTACATGCGGGGCTATTTCATTTTTTGCCCAAAGACGCGCGCGCTGACCCACACCAAAACGATGTTGCTCATCTATT
>JBQCEX010000049.1:0-4880 GCA_051959855.1 Flavipsychrobacter sp.
CATTGACATCATGTGTTAATAAGGTGGTAAAGGATGGTTATACAGATAGTTTTAAGGTAAAGCCGGAAGGTCTGTTCTCTTATACTAAAGACAAAGTTTACAATCCGGAAGACATTAAAGTAATTAATTTTTACCGGTTCGAAGGTCAATCTGATCCTGCAGATAATGCAATAATGTATGTAATAGAAACAAGTGACGGACAGCGTGGTACTTTGATTGATGCATACGGACCCTACTCGGATGTTGGTGTTACTGCATTCATGAAAAAGGTAGAAGAGATCAACAAGAAGACTGAAAAAAAGGACTAATAAAAAAAGAGCGGTGAGACCGCTCTTTTTTTTACTGCTCTATGGGAAAGAATAGTTTAAAAGTAGCGCCCACATCAGAATGGCCATAAGCTAAAATATGGCCGTTATGATTTGCAATCACTCGCTGGGACAGTGCAAGACCAATACCTTTACCATGAAACTCAGAGTGTTGGTTATGTAACCTTTGAAAGATCTGGAACATTTTATGTGTAAACTTGTTATCGAAGCCAATACCGTTGTCAGATACCGTGATACGATGAAATTTCTGCTCTGAATGTTTTGGATTGATATCGGCCAGTTCCTCGCCACTTACAATGTCACTGCGAATGGATATGATAGGTTGAACACCTTCCCGCGTGAATTTTAGTGAATTGTCAAGAAGTGCTTTAAACAAAATTTGCAACTGGCCGGGATAGCCACTAATGGTCGGGAGCACCTCCTGGTTGATAATTGCATTTTTTTGTTCGGCTTTATCTGACAGTTCTACCAGCGATTGTTTTAGTATTTTATTCAGATCGACCAAAGTTTTCTCTGCCTGCTGCTGTGTAAGCGAAGTAAGATTGACAAGGTCCTCGATAAGCTCCTGCATACGAACAGCTGCAGCAGTAATACGTATCAGTGTGTCACGGCTTTCGTCATCAATCTGATCTTTCTTGAGATAAAGAAGACGGTTAATAAAAACCTGTATTTTTCTTAAAGGCTCCTGAAGGTCATGTGAGGCGGCATAAGCAATTTGCTCCAGTTCAGAGTGAGACCGTTCCAGGTCGGCAAGTTTATTATTTAGTTCATCCTGAAAAGTTACCCTGCGCTTCAGCTCGCGTATCATGAGAAAGAACAGTATGATAGTAATAAAGCAGAAGAAAAAGATAATATACCTAAGCGTAGATGTAGTGATCTTTTGATAAAACAGTTTACTCTCAACCCGCTTCGTAAGCAGTAAATTCTCCTCATTATACATAGTCTGCAATGCATCCATGCATTCCTTCATAGATTCGCGCCCATGGTAATAAAAAGGAGAGATCACGCCAGACTTAACAGTGTCCAGGAAGCTAAGGTTATCTCTTAGATCGCTAAGGCGCATGGCAAGTGCGCTCTTGATAAGAATAACATTATTTTGCTCACTTGCATTGTTTTTTGTTAGCTGTCGCAGGCTATCTATTAAAGGATTTACCCTACGAATGCTAATGTACAATAAACGTTGATACATCGTATCGTGGGTGAGCATATAGCCACGTTCTGCTCTGTCCAGATCCTTACTCAGACTTTCTACCTTATAGAGTTCCTGGATCACTTTATTGCTATGATCCACTAAGTAAGAATAGTTATTTAAGTCGGTGAACTTGTCAATTGAAAAAAAGGAAAGCCCTGCCATTACTATAAAAGAAATAGAGAACAATATGATAATAAGACGCAGTCTTTTCTTCATAGGCTTTCAAATTTCTACATTTTGAGGAACATATTCCTCAGTAACAAAAATGTAATAAGTTAATTTAAAACAAGTTGCCTTGTTTTAAAATTTTATTTAATTTATATAGCGATAAAAGTGAGGTAATTGCATAAATTTTTAAAAAAGTATGCGGATACAAAAAAATTGGCTTCATGGTTGCCTTATAAGGGATAGTATAAAAACGGTGCAATTATGATCTCTCAGCAACAGACACAGAAACAACAGCTAAAAATATTGCCGCAACAGATCCAATTATTGAACCTTTATTTTTTAAACACACTGGAATTAGAGCAAAGAATAAAGAACGAATTGGAAGAGAATCCTTTTTTGGACCAAAAGGAGCAGGATGAATACGAAGACTTAAATGCTTCTGCTAACAGTGAAACAAAGGATTTTCAGGATTATGACGAGTACATGTATGATGATGTGCCTGATTATAAAGCCGAATATCAGAATTACTTCAATACAGAAGATGCACCTAATATAGCCATTAAGAGCACCACCCACTTTAAGGACGAAGCGAAGCAACAACTAAGACTGCTGGACCTGGATGAGAAGAAAAGGGAAATGGCTGAATATGTAATAGACCTGTTAAATAACCAGGGACTGATGGACAGGCCGCTGGAAGAAGTGGCAGATGATCTGTCTTTCCAGTTTCAGTCTATAGTGGAAGTAGAAGCTGTTGAGGAGGCATTAGCAGTAATACAAACATTAGAGCCAATAGGTATAGGTTCCTGCAGTGTAAAGGATTGCCTGCTGTTGCAACTGAAAGCTATGAGCCAGAAAAGGCCTGATGTGAAATGCGCCATCAAGCTGATGCAAAATCACTACAATGACCTGATGCATCGTCAGTTTGAAAAAATACATCATGCATTGAACATAGATGAAGAAGAGCTGAGGGTGGTGCTGAACCTGATAGGCAGCCTGAAATTTTATCCGGTTAGCGAAAACGCATCAGACTACGAACCTAAGAATACCATTATTCCTGATTTTATTATTTCACGTTACGGAGATAACATACAAGTAAGCCTGTACTCCAGCAGGTCTGGTTCTGTGTTCGTGAACCAGGTGCTTTATGATCAGCTGGCGCAGCAGGTGAACGGAAAGAACAGGTCTGCCAACCAATATGTGAAAAGCAAACTACAGTCAGCACAGTGGTTTGTAAATGCAGTGAAGCAGCGTGAAGATACCATGATGCGCATTATGCAGTGCATTGTGCAGATACAGAATGAATATTTTATGGAAGGCGATATACGGCTACTGAAACCAATGGTGCTGCGCAATATCGCCGATCAAACGGGGTTGGATATAAGCACTGTTTCGCGCATTACCAGTAATAAATATGCAGATTCACATTTCGGCCTGATATATCTGAAAGACCTATTCAGTGAAGGTATTGCCGATAAAAAGGGAGAAGTGATCAGTAATAAAGTAATACAATCTGTAATAGAAGAAGCAATAGCTAATGAAGATAAGCAACACCCTTATACAGATCAGCAGCTGGTTACTATTCTTTCCTCAAAAGGCTATAATATCGCCAGGCGCACAGTAGCCAAATACAGGGAGCATATGCATATACCTATTGCACAAATAAGAGCCGTGTGGGCGTAAAATATTTATATACATTTGGAATATCACACAACTGAATAAATAAAAAGTATGGAGAAAATCCTCGTAATTGATGACGATAATGACATGTGCCTTTTGCTGAACCGCTTTCTAACACGGCATGGCTATGAAGTAAATGGCATAAACAGTGGAAAGGCAGCAATGGAATGGCTAAAGAAGAATGAGCCAAACCTGGTGCTTTGCGACTTCAGGCTGGAGGATATGACCGGTGCGGAACTGCTGGTGAAGATAAAGGAAATGCACCCTGCAGTACCGGTGATCATTATAACCGGCTATAGCGATGTAAAGGATGCAGTAGAAGTAATGAAAATGGGCGCATATGACTATGTAACCAAGCCGCTATTCCCTGATGAGATATTGCTTACCATTAAGAAAGCGCTAAGCGAAGAACCACAGGAAAATACTGCGGCTAAAAGAACGGTAGCACAAGGCGCAACTGCACCAAGCTCATCTGGCGGAGGCAAGGCAAAGAATGTAAATAACTCCCAGTACATAATGGGAGACAGTCCTGAGTTTGCCAACATTATGAAGCAAATAGAGCTGGTAGCTCCTACCAACTACAGCGTGATAATATATGGTGAAAGTGGTAGTGGTAAAGAGGCCATTGCCCAGCAAATACACCAGAAGAGCAAACGCGCTAATAAGCCATTTGTGGCTATTGACTGCGGCGCCTTGTCAAAAGAGCTGGCAGGCAGCGAGCTTTTTGGGCATGAAAAAGGTGCGTTTACCGGTGCGCTGAATCAGAAAATAGGCAGCTTTGAAATTGCTAATGAAGGCACCATATTCCTGGATGAAATAGGTAACTTATCCTACGATATTCAAGTGTCACTGCTGCGTGTAGTGCAGGAAAGAAAAATGCGTCGCGTAGGTGGCAATAAAGATATAGAGCTGGATGTGCGTATAATAGTGGCCAGCAACGAAAGGCTATGGGATATGGCCAGAAATGGCAAGTTCAGGGAAGACCTGTATCACCGCTTCAATGAGTTTAGCATAGAAGTGCCATCATTGCGTGAACGTAAAGGTGACATTATGCTTTTTGCCAACCATTTCCTCAATATTACGAATGCAGAGCTTGGGAAGAATGTAAGAGGCTTTTCAAAAGAAGTGGAAGACATCTTTAACAACTATGTATGGTATGGCAACCTGCGTGAGTTGAAGAATGTAGTGAAGCGTGCAACGCTACTTACAGATGGAGATTATGTAGAGCCAAAGTCGCTTCCTTTTGAAATATCCAACTTTCATAAGCTGCAGTTTGATAATCCTGCGAGCTCATCAGCCCAAACTACCAGGCAGGAAACAGTGCCATCACCACAACCGCTAACCAGTGTGCCTTTTGAAAATAAATTGAAAAGCGCCAACCTGGATGCAGAATATGAAGTGATACTGGATGCACTGAAGCAGGCCAACTTTAATAAAAGCAAAGCTGCGAAACTGCTGAATATAGACAGGAAAACACTTTATAATAAAATGAAACAATTCAAGGCATTCAACCTTGA
>JBQCEX010000050.1:0-6929 GCA_051959855.1 Flavipsychrobacter sp.
GTATACCATTGTTTTGTTGCAGTATGGCGGCTGTGCTATCCAGCTCTTTCTGATCTCTTGCTACAATTATCAGATTGTATCCATCTTTCGCAAAGAGCTTTGCCAGCTCCAGCCCTATACCGCTTGTAGCACCGGTAATTAATGCACATTGTTTTGTTTCCATATTGATTTTTTAAGAACAATAAATTAGGACTATAATAATGCCAGCATTAGCACTATACACAAGCAAAATTTTGTTTAGTTTTTAATGTCATTTTAAATGCGGTATATATGCTGAAAAAAGATCGAATTTATCTGTTGCTATCTGGGAGTTCCACATTGTGTTTAACAACATTTTTTAACTTGCTTCTTTAACTTTAAGAAACAACACATTAAATGAAGGTAACCTCAGTGTAAAGTGTGGAAGTCCTGGGAAGACCGTGTTGCTTTATTCTTGTAGATGTTTTCTAAACAGCTTGGCCGGCCTGATAGCGCGCATGTCGAAAGTCAGAATGCTTTTGAAAAGCATTTTATCACTTTGATCCGTAAGGCCAAAACCTGCAGCAATATTCCACATTATAGCTGGTGTGATATTGAAATTTATTGTTGGGAATATAACACTGGTTTTATCATTAAAGAACGAGTAATATTCTATGCCGGGCTGTACAGCATATAATCTCCGGTAGTATATGCCTCCTGATATGCCTGGTTGTAATTTCTTGCTTTCATCGCCGCCTATATACCTGCTTAGTGTGGGATTGAGTACAATACGCACATCGCCAAGGTCTTTGTCTAATATCAATCTTAGTTCAGCCTCACTCGACGCTGAATACGAAACGTTAGGAATATAGTATTCACCATATATTGCTACGTTAATGAAGTGGTCATATCGCTCGTCAAATCTATATAGTGCCGAGAAATGCGTCCTTATGAAACGCGTGCTTCCATTGGAGGGGCTTTCAAAATCGGCATAAGCATCAAGCTCCAGGTGGTCAGTTAGGCCATATTCTGCCTCAATAGAATGTGCCCAAAGGTTTTTGTCTGGTACTTCTCTATTAAAATGTTCATTGCTTAAGTCACTTTTTGTAATATATGTATTCCAGAATGTAGCCTGCAAATGTCCCTGGAACGGTGTTTCAAATTGATAGATCTTGTAAAATAACTCTTGCGCCGCAGCAGTGCTGATACTAAAAATGAAAATAATACAAAGCCCTCCAAATAATTTCCGCCAATCCATCATTACTATTTTTGACCTGTTTTAATGTGTATATCATCGAAATCAAGATCCACCGGATCAGTAAACTGCTTGCCATATAGCCTGCCATATCTTTTGTACGGTGGTGGATCAAAATGAACATGTATTCTATAGTGTTTGCTTGCCATAGGTACCCGCCAGTTTTCACCATAATGGTATAGCCAGGGATGCCACATGAATGGTTCATGTTTTGTGCCGATGGATTTGCTGTCCTCATATAGCGTGGCCTGTACATTCATATCATGCATAAAGCGAGTGGTTTTTGCATCGCATATTGCTACTTCAACATGTGCGTTTGTTTTGCCGCTTTCTTCATTTTCAATCTTGTATCTGAATTTATCACCTGCATAGTGCCACCAGCCCTCGGCATATTCTACCGCTACTGCCACGAAGTAATCACCTGCTATAGTGTCCTTGCCGTCGTTGGCTTGCTTATACATATCCTTAAGCGTATGTTTAAAAGCTTTACCGGATAGTTTTGCAATATTCTGGTGTTGTTCCATTAGCTCGCTTAGCGGTTTCTTTTTTGCAAGTTCATGCGTGTTTACATGTACAGTTATATTAGCCTCTGTTAGCTGCGTAAATCTGTCTCCATTGTAGGGGTCATGGCGATGAAATGTAGGTGGCTGTATTTTTACTTTTATTGTGTAGTCATCATTGCCTGTTAGCTTTATATTATCTCCATATCCGTTTATCATTGGTATCCATGTATAGGGTAGCGCTTTGTAATCCACCACGTTTCCCTCGCTATTCAATATAGTTGTATGAATATCAAGGGAAGGCACTATTCGGCCATCTGCCCCATCTAGTACAAACAGGTATAAATGAGCCTTTGCATCCTTCGCCGGTTCCTTCCAGGTCACAGCATTATTGCTGAATTCATACCAACCTTCGGGTGGCGTTATTGCATAAGCTATTTTATATTCACCGGCCCGTACTGTGCCCGCTGTTGTGCCAACTTCATTTAATATCCATTGGGTACATTTCTCTACAGAGTCACCCTCTGCCCTGGCATCCTTAAGTTGTTTTTTAGTTGCTTCATTGCTTTTCGCAGTTATCGGTAGCTTAGCCTTTGTGCAATAGTTACATGAATGTGTCTGGGCTTCGGTGTATGGTGTTATGACTATAAAAAGAGATATGGATAACAGTAATCTTGAGAAATATTTGCTGTGACTTATTTCAGACATGATATGTTGCATTCGCCAAAGCAACCATGATAATCATGCCAGCTAAGGCGTTCCATTACTTGGTTGTGTCAGCTGGCGCTGCTCTTGCAACAGCATAGGATCATATTTTACTGCATAGTTCTTAATGAAACTGAATTGCCCGTTCGCTATTTCATTGTTGAACACTTCAATGATGCTGGCTAAGGCTTGTGATTGGTACTGGATATACGCGCTATCAAAGGCCTTGCCGGATAATTTTGCTATCTGTAATTTTATAGCTTGCTCATTGTTATCGGGGAAGTCTGGAAGAGCATCTGCACCTATTGCTAATTGCTGTAGTTCGCTATGAGCGACATTATAGTAACTCACTACCATATTGGCAATCGATATTGTTGCAGTATCAGACGATTTTTCAATCACAAGCCTTGCCATGTCTAGTGCATCAAGGTCATAGTATGCGGCAGTGATCATAAAGGCATCATCCGTTTTGTTGCGCACATTCTGATCTGAATAGTTTGTGCAGAATGATTTACATCCGGTAGCTAAAACAATAACAGAAAGAAATATAGCAAGTAATTTCAACGCCGGCATCTTTATTGTGAACAATAAAGGCAGTAAAATCATGCCGCCTTATAGCGGTTATTTTTCCAGCGCACTGAGTTGCTCAAGTACTGTAAAAACGGCTGGACAAACGGTGGCATTCTTCAACGATAAAGAAACGCGTTTTAGTAATACATCTTCATCTGTATAAGGGTATCTGCGACAATCACTTGGACGATCCTCGTAGATATCACAGGTATTATCAGCAGCCAGGAATGGGCAGGGGGATTGTTTTACAACATAGTCGCCATCCTCATCAAGTCGTAGGTAGGTAGCTACAAGGTCTCCTTCTTTTATACCTAATCGCTTGGCTATACGCTTAATGTCGGGAGTCTTAAACCGGGGTGAGTAGTTTTTGCAGCAGTTAGCACACTGCAGGCAGTCAATTTTGCTGAAAGCCTCCTCGTGCAGATCGGGGAGGGCTTTCAGCATTTTATTCTTATTGCCTTTTTCAAGCAGGCGCTTGTAGGCTTTCTGATTATCTTTTGCTTGTTGTTGCCAGTTGGGTGGTATCATACACTTCCGTTCAGTCGCACATCTGTGGCGTTTATAAATTCATTTTGTCCATTATACGCTCAAGATCTTCATCGCTATAGAACTCGATAGTTACAGCACCTTTACCATTCTTTTTTCTATCTAGTTTCACCTTAGTAGAGAAATGAGAAGCCATGTTATCTTCAATGCGTTTGTATGCAGGAGGTAGCTGAACTTTTGAGGGTGCCTGCTTTTGCACAGTTTGTTTTTCCTCCAGCATGTTCTTTACCAGCTGCTCCACTTGCCTTACGGAAAGTTCTTTCTCCAGGGTCTCCCTGAATACATAAAGCTGCTGGTCTACCTGTTCCAGGCCCAGTATAGCACGTGCATGGCCCATGCTTATCTGTCCGTCACGTACTGCTTTTTGAATGTCCGGTGGCAATCTTAACAGGCGCAGATAATTGGCTACGGTACTGCGTTCTTTTTTCATACGCTCAGCCACTTGTTCCTGAGTCAGGTCACATTCTTCCATCAGTCGCTGATAGCTGTATGCTATTTCTATAGCATTAAGGTCTTCGCGCTGCAGGTTTTCCAGCAGGGCCATTTCCAGTATTTCCTGGTCATCGCCGCTGCGTATATAGGCAGGCACATCCTTTAGTCCTGCTCTCTGCGAGGCACGCCAGCGGCGTTCACCGGATATTAATTGGTAGCTGGTAGGACTGAGTCTTACTACTGTTATCGGCTGTATAATGTCATGCAACCTGATGCTTTCAGCCAACTGTTCCAGCGCTTTTTCATCAAAGTCAAGCCTTGGCTGCTTGGGATTTACTGATATCTGGTCAACAGGAATACGGGTTATTGTGCCTGCGTTCTGTCCTGATGCTGCAGGCACACCTTCCTTTGTTGTTTGCAATTCTTCGTCAATGGTATTCAGCAAAGCACGTATGCCTTTCCCCAGCGCTTGTTTCTTATTGGTCTGCGACATGCTCGTCTGTTTCAAATATTTTATCCTGATTCTTTATTTTGGTCATATTGTTTTTCTGCAGTATTTCTTTTGCAAGATTCAGGTAGTTTACTGCACCGGTGCTTTCTGCATCATAAAGCAGGGCCGGCTTCCCAAAGCTTGGGGCTTCACCCAGTCTGGTATTGCGGTGTACTATGGTGTCAAACACCATTTCGCCAAAGTGGTTCTTTATTTCCTCCACAACCTGGTTAGAAAGGCGCAGACGGCCATCATACATCGTCATCAGGATGCCTTCTATTTTCAGCTCAGGATTTATGCGGGTTTGCACTATTTTGATGGTATTCAATAGCTTGCCCAGACCTTCTAATGCAAAGTACTCGCATTGCACCGGTATTATTACGCTATTGGCAGCAGTCAGTGCGTTAATGGTAATAAGACCAAGAGAAGGAGAACAATCGATAACAATAAAATCGTATGCATTGCTTACGGGTTCCAGCACTTTCTTAAGTACATGTTCCCTGGTAGGATGGTGTATCAGTTCTATTTCAGCACCTACCAGGTCTAGGTGGCTGGGAATAAGATGCAGGTTCGGGGTCTCAGTTTCCAAGATCACCTGGTTCACCGGAGTGTCATTTACCATGCAATCATACAGGCTTAGCTGCACATTTTTCAGGTCAAATCCATTGCCCGTTGTGCTGTTTGCCTGCGGATCACCATCTACCAGCAATGTTTTATATTCCAATACCGCCAGACTTGCAGCAATGTTTATTGCTGTGGTTGTCTTCCCTACGCCACCTTTTTGGTTTGCAATTGCTATTACTTTTGCCATCTTAGTCTTATTATCCTCACTTATAAAGTCTTCTTTCACAAGAAGAAAGTGTTACAAATTAATGGTTTCTTTTATCTTCGGCAAGATTAATTCATTGCCTGCAGCCTTAAATTGTGCCTTTGTTGCCTCATGATCAATTTTTATGAAGCCAAAAGTATCGAAATGTACTCCTATTATCTTTTTACACTGCATAAACTCCGCTGCAATAATAGCATCTGAAGCATCCATAGTGAAGTTGCCACCTATGGGCATAATGGCAAAATCAAGCTTGGCATAGCGCGGTATTAGTTGCATATCCATCATCAGGCAGGTATCGCCTGTGTAGTAAAAGTTGCCTTCCTGGTTCATAATAAGAAAGCCACCGGGGTTGCCACCATAGCTGCCATCAGGCATGGCGCTACTATGCCATGCCGGCAGGAATTTTACCATGCCAAAATCGAACTTAAAGCTTCCAAAATTCATAGGGTGAACCCTTTCTACGCCCTGTTGTTGCACCCAGCCCACTATTTCATAAGCTGCTATCACGGTTGCTCCAGTACGTTTTGCTATGCTCACCAGGTCGCCTACGTGGTCACCATGTCCATGAGATACTAATATATAGTCAGCCTCTATGCTGTTTACATCTATATCCTTTGCCAGTTCATTTCCTGTAATGAAAGGGTCAAATAATAACTTTTTGCCAACTGTTTCTACAGCAAAACAAGCATGGCCATAATAGGTAAACTTCATGGATAGATTCTTTAAATGTTTAATTTAATGCCCGATGTGGTGGTTGATATACAAAATTAACGCTAGTCCACGACTTTTAAGGATAAAATGGCAAATGTGGAAAAAGTTTATGAACCGAATAAAAATAGCTCCTATATGGAGCTAATGATGGGCGGGGCTGGTTATTTTATTTATAGCTATATAAATAAAAAGGGTATAATTTTCATAGGCGTGAAATATAGAAATGCTATACTGGGTGAAATTGCAATTGTTTTTTAATCAGTTCAATTAAGTTAACGAACGGCAAAATTATTTTACAAACGGGACCGTAATGCCGTTTGATTTATTTCCTTTTCAATTATTAGCCGTTTATTATTCAGTTCAGCCGATAGTGTGCTAATGAAACTTTCCAAATGTTGTAGTTCCACATGGTCCATTATAACGATCTTGTACCAAGCAGGCGAGGTATTATGGGTATCGGGTACCAAACCGTATTGCGAGGCCAACTGCGATGAAATGTATTGCGCAGGAATTGTAATAATATTCATTTGAGGGTGTCTGTAATAATGAATGCCCAGTTTATCCAGCTCGCTGCAGCACCAGTTCGTACGATAAATGAGCTTGTTGATTTTTTCCAGCCAGCCATAAGGGCCGTATGTATGTAAAATCATCCATACAGCTATCGCATTGGCACCAGACCTGCTTCCGCAAAGAGTCAGATCCATGCCGTTGACGTAGCTGGCTTCCTTCGTATATACATACTCAATTTGATTCTTGCGTGCCAGGAATATACCTGTTCCATAGGGTGCCTGCAGCATTTTATGTGCATCAAGGGTGATAGATGATATATATGGATTGTTAAAGTTAATTCCATTATCCGGACGGCTTATGGGATAGATGAAGCCGCCAAATGCAGCATCAACATGCAGTTTGAACTGAACATTGTGCTTTTTT
>JBQCEX010000051.1:0-7379 GCA_051959855.1 Flavipsychrobacter sp.
CTTTATCTGGCCCAACTGCTCCTTAAAGTCTTCAAAATCAAACTTATTGGCGCGTATCTTCTTTTCCAGCTTCTTTGCCTGCACCTCATCAAACTGCGCCTGCGCACGCTCTACCAGGGTAGTGATATCACCCATCCCCAATATACGCTGTGCCATACGCTCAGGATAGAATACGTCCAGCGTATCCATCTTTTCGCCCATACTCACAAACTTGATGGGTTTATCTACCGTATACTTGATAGATATGGCCGCACCGCCACGGGTATCACCGTCCAGCTTGGTCAGCACCACGCCGCTGAAGTCCAGGCGATCATTGAAGGCCTTGGCAGTGTTCACTGCGTCCTGCCCCGTCATGGAGTCCACTACAAACAGTATTTCCTGTGGGTTCACGGCAGCTTTTATATCAGCCACCTCTTTCATCATCGCCTCGTCTATTGCCAGGCGGCCTGCAGTATCTATTATTACCACCCTGTTGCCGTTCTGTTTGGCCTGGGCTATGGCGTTTTGTGCTATTTCTACGGCGTTCTTGTTTTCACGCTCGCTATATACCGGCACTTTTATCTGGTCACCCAGCACCATTAGCTGGTCCATAGCCGCAGGACGGTATATATCCGCAGCCACCAGCAATGGGTTCAATCCCTTCTTGCTTTTCAGGAAGTTAGCCAGCTTACCGCTGAAGGTCGTCTTACCTGACCCCTGCAAACCAGCTATCAGTATCACGGTAGGCTTGCCAGTCAGGTTCAGTTCGGCCTCAGTGCCGCCCATCAGCTCTGCCAGCTCGTCTTTCACTATCTTCACCATCAGCTGGCCCGGGCTCACTGCTGTGATAACCTTTTCACCCATAGCCTTGTCCTTCACCTTATCGGTAAATTCCTTGGCTATTTTATAGTTCACGTCAGCATCTACAAGGGCGCGACGTATTTCTTTTACCGTAGTGGCAACGTTTATTTCATTTATGCGGCCTTCACCTTTCAGCAATTTAAAGGCGGAATCTAACCGCTCACTCAGATTATCAAACATAGGTTCTACTCCATTTCAAAAACGGATGGCAAAATTAACTTAATTACCCGATAAGAAAAACCACAATAATTGTAATACCGCTCCTAATTGTCAGGCAGGTTATTCAGGTAGCTATCAGCGTCCTTACTCTTTTTAAAGTCCATCTTGCCGAATTTATAAGAGAAGCTTACCCCTATCGACCTATAAGGCAGTTCGCGTACATAGTAAGAACTATAATCGCTGGTATTAATGGTTGTTACCTGCCTTATATATTTGCTGAATAAGTTTGTAGCAGTTATACCCACACTTGCGTTCTTATTCCAGAACTGCTTTCTGAAGGCAATAGTATAGGTCAACGATTGCGGTGCCTGCCCCTGTATATTCTTCCAGGGCGAGGTATAGTTGCCAAAGGCCTCCACCAGGCAGTTCTGCGGCAGGCTATAACTTGCGTTCAAATTGGCCCTTGCCCTGAAGCTCGTCATAGATCCGCCAGGCACCAGGCTACTTGCTATATAAAGATGCATCAGGTATATACTGCTGCGCAAACTCAGCTTATCCTGTATATTCAGCGAGCCAAATGCAGAAAGCCCGGTCACATACTCCTCTCCGATATTTGCCCTGCTTGTGACAGATACATTCTTGTACACGGAATCGCCTACCTGGTATGTTGGGTATAGCAATGTCACAGGTTTCAGGTCGTTTTTATCAAGGCGCTCCAGCAGCCCCACAGCAAAACTGCCTTTCTTATCATAAGACCGATTATACCACAATTCTACATTATGCGCCACTTCCGGCTGCAACGATGGATTACCCGTCGTTAGGTTATAAGGGTCACTCTGGTTCACAAAGGGGTTCAGTTCCCTGTAGTCCGGCCGTTCTATACGATAGCTATAGGCCAGCTTTATTGACTGTTGCTTATCTATATTATGCAGCAGAATAAGTGACGGCACATAAGAGTTGTACTGTGGGATATTAGTCTCCGGAAAATCTATCCTCGTGTCCGTATGCTCAAAGCGCATACCCGCATTCACATTCAGGAAGGAGCCTAATACAAAGCTGCCTGCCACATAACCCGCATATACCTGTCTGTTATAATTGAGTGAGTACGATTGCCGCGGGTCCATAATATAGTCGCCCGTTGTTGCATTCAGCACATTCACATCTGTTATGCTGTTTATGTTTTGCAATATGGTTTTAAGCCCTGCATCCAGCATATTCTTTTCACCCAGCGGCTGCGTATAGTCCAGCGATAAATCCGTTTCCCTATCCTTACCGGGGTTGTTGCTTGTGGCACCGTCATACGGCATGGCTGTGCCTTGTTGGGTCTGCGTTTGATAATAGCTGTTATCTGGTGTGCCAAAGCTTGAGCTGTACAAAAAGCTCAGTTCCTGTCCTTTTTTATTGAAGGTCTTTTTATATCCCAGACCCAGCTCCAGCACATCGCTATGATAAGTGGTATTATAATCCCTCATACTGAACACATCCGAAAGCATAGCGTTTGCAGGACTTATCATTTGTTGCTCCTGGTTCGTCACACCTACACTACTGTTATCAACAACGTTGTAGCCAACAGAAGCAGTCAGGTCATCTTTCTTCGATATAGCCCAATCAAGCCCCACTCCCGATTGATACCCTGAACGTTTAAAATCAGAATAACCATCCTGTAGCAATCGTGTCACCGTATCGCTGGCCGTAGATGTCCTGTTTTGCGTAGCCGGCGTACGGGACGATAATTGCATATTGCCACTGAAGAACACATTCACCCCCACCTTATTGCGCTTTATGTTCAGGTTCACCGATCCGTTCTCCAGTCGTGTACCGGCAGACAGGCTCACAGAGCCGTTTATACCCCGCATCTTATTGTCCTTCAGTATTATGTTTATAATACCGCCCGTACCTTCAGCATCATACTTGGCACCGGGGCTGGTTATCACCTCTATGCTTTTTATCTGGCTGGCTGGTATTGAGGCCAGCGCGTCCGCCGGGCTGTTAAACATGCTTGATGGCTTGCCATTTATCAGGAAGCGTATATTGTCATTGCCCTGCACATCTACATTGCCATCTACGTCCACATTCACCATTGGCACCTTCTTCAGCACATCCAGCGCCACACCCCCCTGCGACGTCACATCATTCGCAGCATTGTACACTATTTTATCTACCTTATTCTCTATTATCGGCGCAGAGGCTGTCACCGTTACATCCTTCAGCCGGTTCTGATAAGGCTGCAGCATCACAGTGCCCATGTGCACATGCGTGTTGCCCTCTGATATTGTTATATGCTTCAGCGTATCTTTCTTATACCCTATAAACTCCACTGTCACCATATAGTCCCCGTACGGAATACCAGTTATACTAAAAGTTCCATTCTCATCACTCGATGCCCCTGTCAGCAGCTTACCGCTCTGCACATCCATCACCACCACAGTAGCATACTCCACCACCTGTTTAGTAAAAGCATCCTTTACAGTTCCGCTCAGCTTGCCTGTCCCCTGCGCCATTACCTGCTGCACACAGCACAAACAACTGAGCATCAACAATGCACTACTAATAAAAGAAACCCTAAAAACCTTGAAAATAGTGCTTACCAGCATTTATATACCCGCATTAAAACAGCGCACAAGATTAATACTGATTTTGAATAAAATCTGTATTAGGCAGATTATGTTTACCAATATTTAATAATCACTTAATACTTACTCACGTCATTGCGAGCGATAGCGAAGCAATCTCGCGAAACACTGAATTCAATGCAACTTGCTATCAGTTCAAACATCTTCCCACAAATCCCGCCGTATAATCACTTACCTCACTCGCGTCATTGCGAGCGATAGCGAAGCTACTTTTTCATTGAGGCAATTAGAAATCAATTATGATTCGAAATAATCTCACGAAACACGAAATTCAATACAACTAGCTACCAATTCTGAACATCTTCCCACAAATCCCGCCATTCGGCGTTCATACTATTTATCAGTTTCTCTTTTTTCTTTCTGCTACCTGCCTTTAGTCGCTTTTCTTCTGCAATAGCCTCTTCTATTCTGTCGAAAGCTGCATAATAAACAAGCACAGTGCAATTATACTTTGAAGTAAAACTATTCGGATAAGCTTTCTCTCTGTGCTCCACCATTCGCTTGTAGAGGTCTGAAGTAACACCTACATACAATACCGATCTACTGGGGGAAGAAAGGATATAAACTACACCACCTCTTTGCATAATAATCTATGTAGCAAAGGAACGAATTATTGCACAACACTCATTGCGTGAGATTGCTTCGCTATCGCTCGCAATGACGAGGGGTATCACCTCACCATCATCTCCCTACTCATCACCCCACCCTCAGTCGCTAATCTATAATAATAGACACCCGCCGGCAGCTCCCCCGCATTAAAGCGCACATCATGCGTCCCTTTAGTTACACGCCCATTCACCAAAGTCGCCACCTTTTGCCCTAGCGTATTATAAACACATAGCTGCACATTCCCCTCTTTTGCTACACTATAACTTATAGTAGTTGTGCTACTAAACGGATTAGGCGCATTCTGTTGCAGCACATCTCCATCACCATACCCCTGCACCGGGCTAACCCCCAGGTAAGCATTCCCTTTTATCATCATATTCAGCCCTGCAGTATCTCCGTTATCGATCACGTACTGCCAGGCGCCATGATAGTATATGCGCGATTGCTGCCCCGGCGGATTTATTCTTCCCGGCAATACTTTATAAGGACAAGTAGCTGATGTAATTGTTGAACTACAGGTTGCCGACCATGACAGCCAGTAAGTACCCGCGCTCAATGATGGCGCACTGGGCAAATAAAGCTTTAGGTACATAATAGCCCGCTTGGTTGATAGCAGCCCGCTGTCCGCAGCAAAGGTGTCTACCTTATATATCCCCGTAAAGCCCGTACTGTTTAAAAGATTAGTTACCGTATCGCCCCACACCACTGTCCCGCCCGCTCCCGGTGTGCCATTATATATCTGCAGGTTGCAACCGGTAAAAGTAGAAGGCACTCTCATTCCGTATTGATAGCCATACAGGATAACAGTATCAATCACCCAGGTAGTCGCCGCAGGCACCGTAAACGCATCCGCCAGCCAGGTACCATTCACCCTGTCCATATTCACCGAGTTATATATCATGCCATTCGACTTGCAGCTCGCCTCTGCCCCGCCATAACCTATATCAGTAATAAACGCAGTGTCCGCCAGCAGCACAGTTTGGCTGTATGCACTGCAAGTAATGAAGCTCAATAAAAAGCCTAGTATAAGCTGTTTCATAAGTGGTATTTATACAGGTATGTTATAAATTACATAAATAAAACTACTATACAAATTCGGAAAATATCATTTTGAAAAACTATCACTTTTCCGACGCGATTCTCAAATGCTTACCGATATAACCAACATATACTCTTTTGCTGGTATTATCTGGGTAAAAATGAAACCGCAAATCACCAGTCTTAATATGCAATTCAAATATTTTTTTTCCTTGACCTGGAACATTAAATCTTCTTAGACTGCCAAACCTTTTCATTGTACTGAAGGATTCAGGTGAGATTCTGAGGTTAGTAGTTTTATTTGCTTCGTCATAATTAAAATCACTAACCTTCCAATTTCTTACATAATCGTTTAACTCATTTAATCGTTCAATGATTTGTGTAAGCATTTTGGAAATTCCTATTTTTTGGAGTTGATTTTCAACCTCTCCACACAATATTAAATTGGGAAACATTTCTTGACGATTTTTCCATAAATCTGAACTCGTCTCTAAACATTCTGTTCTAAACTTAATCCACCAATCATTGTGTATTCTTAAGGTTTCAATATTATAAAAATGTTTCACAGAAACAATTTCTTCAACGATTTCTATGTCTTCATTCATTTCCTGTCCATCACAATCTTTAAAGTATTGATGAGACAAATCGACACTACTACATTCCCAATCCTCATGTGTTGCTATGCTGAATGCCAAAGTGCCGTATATATAAGCAGCTCCCAATCCCCAAACCTCAATTTTATCTGTATTAATTTGCTTGAAAAATTGGGAGTTTTTATATAAATAGCTTTCCCGTACTTCTGTTTCTTTTATTAAAGGGAAAGTGGAAACTATCTCTTTGAATTTATCGCGGATATCTTGTTCAATTCTATTGTCACTTAACCAATGCTGTAAAGTATACGATTCATTAAATGAAATATTATACAAACTTGGTACAGTATTTTCATGTATACGGAGCTCATCTAATCCCATTCCTTTTGCTTCAAGGTTTGCTCTAACAAACTCTTCCAGAATTTGACAAATTTCCTCCCGAGATTCAACCTGAAAAACAAGGGACAATTCATTAAGCATGTAAACCATATATTACATAGCTCTACTTTATTAAAGAATCTAATTGCTTAGAATATTCATCAAAAAAGCCCTTCGGTTTGATGTCGATCCTTCCATTCTCATCGATTACAGGCTGTGTTATAGTTGTGATATGTTCTTTAGTATGTTCATCCCTTTCAAAATAAAAAACAGAAACATTATCGCATTCAATAAGTCTATTTTTAACCGCCACTCTTAAGCCATTAAAAATATGATCTGAATGTGATTCAATAATAATTTGTACTCCACCTTGAGCAGCTAAAGACAATAATTCTCCTAATTTAGCCTGCCCTTGAGGATGCAAATGAGATTCAGGATTTTCAATGATTATAAGATCTCCCCTTTCGGACGATAAAATAGCTGTGATAATTGGTAATATATATGTGAATCCAAATCCCACATTTACCGGACTAAATTCAGGTGTAAAATCATTTCCAATATCAAATTGATATCCAACTTTGACAACATCGAGCTGGTTAAAATAAGTTGATATTACATGCGCGCCAGGGGTTATTTCTTCCAGCCAAGCATCAATATTTGAAATAAGATTATTTGCCTTAGCCTTCTTATGAATCACACTATCAAGCTTGACAGGCTCCAGTTTGTATAAGGCAATAAATAACGGTACATTTTCACCCCGATAACCTAGAAACCTCTCCTGTTTTACTGCTGCAAGATTAGCCTTATAAATATGTTCTGGCGCAATCCGTTCTGCTTTAAGATAGGTAAAGCGTTCAGTAAAAAGAGAAGGATAATAATTCTCATGATGAAAGTCCTCAGAGGTAATCAGTGGAAGCCGATCACTTTCTGCATCATATCTATATGAATTATTTAAAAATTTAGTATAGTTTATATCAACTTCAAATTGGATAAAATCGTCTTCTGCATGAATGCAGTATACGTCCTTTCCCTTTCCCAAATCAATAATACCATTTTCTCCACCTTTTAAAACCAATCCTTTTATGTCTGGCAAAATATTGGCCTCAGATTGTCGTAATAAAAGCAAAGACTG